>JBDTKK010000218.1:0-4792 GCA_039935335.1 Chitinophagaceae bacterium | reverse complement strand
AAAGGTCGCCGTCCTTTTCATTCTCGTTTATCGCCTTTAGAAACTTCTCTTTCGCTTCCGGCGTAGTGACAATGGTGCCGAGCGGATGCAGATAAATACCTAAGGTGGTCATCTCGAGCCAAAGGTTTTGAAGCATTATTCCGGCGTTTACCCAATCTTTTCTTTCCTGAAAAGCACCTTTTATCCAAACTATTTGCTGTGTTCCTTTCATTCCCTTATTGAGCATGTTTTTGGTCATCCATCGCTTCCAGCCTTTAGTAAAACGCTCGTGATGGTAAAAGAAATTGTGCATCAATTTGCCGGAAGTCGCATTGGCTCGCGACCATAATCCGTCTTTCTTCTCCGCAGCTTCTTTGTCCGAAGTTCGAATCCACTGACGCATTTCGGCCATGGTTTCTGCATCGTCAGCACGGCCTAAAATGGTTTCGGAATTGAGCACTATCACGGAATGAATTAGCGCCGCATCAGAAGAAAAATACCAATGCTGCCCATAGCTTTTCGCTTTGGCTACCAAATCCAAACACTGGTTGTCTGGGATCAATTTCCCTTCATAATGCAGTCGAGAAGTACGCCTTTGTTTTATCAATTCTCGATCAAGAAATCTTTCCTGATTCGAAGGCTCAAGACTTAGTTCCGCAAACACCCCAAAATCCTTACGCTTACAATTCAATTTCGGCTCTGAAGAATGACTGGCTATCACCCTTAAACCCTTGCTACGAGCGGCTATGTCGAGGCATTCTATAAACATACTCATGCCCACCATCGTGAAACTGGTATCCGCATCTACGATTACAGGAATGCGCTTAGGGTCATAAAGCAATGTGGCCTGCGAAGCCGAATTTATCTTCAACTTCCAGGGCTGCACATTGTGTGGCGAAGGGCACCATCTTGCATAGTCGAGCAGTTCCAACCAAATGGATTGTGTCTCGCTTTTTGAACTCGCAAAGAGTTTATGAAAGGGAAACATTAGGCCTGCGGCGAGCAAGGAACTCTTAGCTATGAACGATTGTCGATTCATTTTTTTGAAGAGTTTGGTGATTAGATAGACCAGCATTCCTTGGCTGCCGGACAAGAAAATAAATCGTGCATTCCGTAGAAATCACAGTACTGTCCATTACCTGAAAGCCTTTAGCAGCATACAGCGGGAGGTTTTCTGGAGTCGCCGTCTCGAGGAAAACAGGCAACCCTTTTTCATCGGCAATATTTGCGCAATGATTAATCAATGGCCCGCCAGAGCCTGCGCCGCGTTCGGTGGCACCTACCATCCAACCATACCAATGAGCTTGTTTGCCCATTATCGAAGCATGCTTTTTATCCAGCGTGGCTACGATTTCAAAATAGAATCTTTTAAAAGCCCGCCAGCCTAATTTCCAGGGCGTGGGCAACATTCCAGCACGAATCATTGACCACAAACTCATCTCTGAATGCTCCAAACTGCGCATGATGATGACTGCTTTCCCGTCATCGCTCATCCAAGCGTTACCAAACATTACAGACCATCGAATCCAAGTACTAAAAAGCCAAGGCGCAGCCGTTTCATAATGAGCTTCATCGTTAAAAATGAACTTGAAAATGGGGTCGTTTACAAAGGCCGTTGTCAGCACTTCTGCCGCACGGGGAATGTCTTCTTCCTTGATTGATACGATATTCATGAACGAATTTTTTTTAAGAAGAAGAATTAAACAGATTGATACTGAAACCAAGGCTGGGCTTTGAGTACAGCACTCATCGGTTGTTCCAAAATAGGGATGATGGCTGGCACTGTTTGAGAGCCGAAATAGTCCATAGCTGCACCAACCTGCAGTGCATACCAACCCACCATTTCCAAAGCACGAAAGGCACGTTGGTCCATGCTGATGATGCCAAAATCTTTCCTGTTGGAAATGGCCCAACGATAGGCCAGGTTGTAAAGTCCCCAAGAAATTTTAAGGCTTGAAAAATGCTTGTCGACGGCCAGAGAACCGATTTCGAAGGAGTTCGAATTTCTTGCTTGCGCAATGAGCGAAGCGTAGCGACTATAAAGCTTTCCGTTCCAGAGTTCGAAGGTTTTGCAGGGTTGAATGCAAGAAAGTTTTAGCGTGCCAACTACTGTTTTATCCTCCGCAATGGCGACAATAAAAACGTCGTTTGGATTGGATTGTCCGGGGATGACGCGGCTTTGGTAGGAATGGTTGATGTAACCGGCGTTGAGATAGACATCATGGCAAAGATGCCTTGCCGCAAGTAGGTTCGATTTTGAATTGGCAATCTGAAAGGTGACCATACTATTTAGCTTTTAAGAAATGAGCGTTCAAATAAGTCGACAAACAAAAACTCGGGAGCAAGGATTGGAGAACGAACACCGGTCAGAAAAAGAACTACTTCGGTAGAAAGTAATGCAGCAACCAGACTTACCGAAGATGCAATTGCAGGCATGGGCATTTCGCCTGCTAGAATTGCGGTACGCACGGACTCCGAAAAATATTCCGGAACCTCCTTGAGGTAACGGAGAGGATTGATTGTGCTTGTGACTGGATTGTATTCGAAATATTCTTCGAAACTTATGCCCGTTGGTGAAAAACAAAAGACACTTGCGCCCCAGCCAATATTTGCTCCCATAAAGACATACCTGCCTTGCTTCCGCGCTTCGGTATGCAGCAAGACCGATAGATGCGGAGCAGTGTACTCAATCTCATCTATTACGACTGTAGTATCAGCTACAAAAGCGGCAACATTCTCGGCTGTAATACCTTCCTCCAATACTTGAATTTTTACTTCGGGATTGATGGCTTTCAATTCATCGGCAACTGCCTTGGCTTTGTTTTGTCCGAGCGTCAACATGTTTGCGGCAAACTGGCGATTGATGTTTGCGGATTCAAACACTTCTGGGTCAGCAAGGATTAATTTTCCAACGCCCATCCTCACAAGGCGCTCTGCGAGCAAGCCACCATCGCCGCCCAGACCCGCAATAGCGATAGTTGTATTGGCCAAAAGCTCTTGGTCAGCATCCGAAATAAGACCTTTATTTCTGATAAAAATATCAAGAACCTTACTCTCTATTACATCAACTTCCATGAAGGCAAGGTAGCCGGGGCTTTGCCAAAAGAAATTGATGGATGTCAATTTCGAACGGAGGAATCCGAAGGGGATTCGCGAGCCACAATCAGATTTTCTAGGGCAATTTGACCAAAGAAGTTTAACCTTTCGCGACTTCTGATTCCCTTCCTTTTTCTTTCGATTTAATCACAATGCCGATAAGAAGCGCAATGATTACAACCAAACAAATCGCTCCAAATATTACGATTGTGTTCAGCTTGGACATCATTAGATCGAAAACAGTAAAGCCAGAAATAATTGCAAGAGCATAATAGATGCGACGGGAGGTTAATTTTGAAAGCATAAATAAAGGAGTTTGGAGCGCGTCTTTCAAAGTTAGGGAGTTCCTTTCGTTTACCCCTCATCACTCAATTCAACCTCTGACTGCGAGAGCTCATTTTCAACGAAAAGACTTCTAAACTTCAATTCAAGCCGCTTGCAATAGTCCACAAAACACTTTTAAAAATAATGGGCAACTTTATAAGCAAAATTAGAATTCAATTTAATGGTATCACAATCTATTTAATCCATTCTCGTGCCTAATAACCCCGATGCTCCATTGAAATTTTATGGAAGTCAGTATATGCACCAAAAAGCCGCCCCGGATAATTCTGGAGCGGCTTCTTATCAATCACTTGGTTGCTCAAGTTACCTCGTCAGCTTCGTAATTTTATCCATCTTTAGATAAATGCCATTTTTATCACGAATCACTACGCGGTAGATACCATCCGGTAACAGGCTCATATTAAACTCGCGAACATCCTGACTGAACAATACCTGTTTGCCATCCATTGCTGTAACTATTACCGTGACTGGTACAGGCGCATCTATATGTACGATGTCATTCGTCGGGTTCGGATACAACTTGATGAATTCTGCCATCAGGCTCGTATTCACGCCCACTGCGGAGAATATGTAGGGCTCTGACACGCCTGGACAATGCAAGGCACTTGTATCTGTTACCGCTACAGTATAAGACCCTCCCGCTACTGCTGTATAGGTTCTACTTGTTGCACCAGGTATCATTACTCCGCCAAGATACCATTGGTAGCTACCGAAGTTCGCTCCCGCATCCAGAGTAGAAGTTCCTGTCTTCTTAATCTTTACCAAAGGATGCTGCGTTACCGTGACGACCATCGGTGCTGTCTTCGTTACGGTACAGCCATTTGCTGCCGTGATTGTAACCGTATAGAAGCCACCCGTAAACGTGGACAACTGATTATTTGTTCCTGTCTGTACTGGGACACCATATAGCTTCCACACATAATTGGAATATCCAGCAGTTGCGCTGAAATACACCGTATCATCCTGACAAATATTTATATAACCATTGATGCCAGATGGAGTGATTGTTGTATCCGGAGTTGGAATGACGGTAATCGTCTTCGTGGTCGTGCCTATGCAACCATTGCCATTCGTACCTACAATGGTATAAGTCGTCGTTGTCATAGGTGTAGCTACTACCGAAGCGCCTGTTACGGCACTAAGACCGATGGCAGGAGACCACGCATAGGTCAGTGCTCCATTAGCATTGAGGGTCGTGCTCACACCGGCACAAACTACAGGTGTTCCAAATGGAGTTACCGTAATAATTGGTAAAGGATTTACCGACACCTGCTTGGTCGTTGTATTCACACATCCATTCAGATCTGTACCCGTTATAGTATAGGTCGTAGTCGCAACGGGACCTGCTGTTACACTCGCTCCTGTGGTAGCA
>JBDTKK010000217.1:0-7807 GCA_039935335.1 Chitinophagaceae bacterium | reverse complement strand
CCGCTCTTCCTTCTCCGCCGCGACTCTAATCTTTGATTTCAGAATCGAATTAGTCACTACACAGAAAGTCCAAGGTTGCTTGTGCGCCCCAGACGGCGCGGTAGAAGCAGAAAGTATAATTTCCTCCAAAACCCGCTTCGCTATTGGCTTTGCCGAAAATTCCCGAACAGTTCTCCGAGCATTCATATACTCGAGATGCTCCGAAACTCTTCGCGCAGTTTCCTCTGGCGAATAAGAAATCTTGCTGTAGGAAACGAAGGGGAATTCAGACATAAACTTGAAGGTAAGTCTGCCTTTTTCAAACGAATGAAAGCTGTAAAAAGCTACTTTTTATTCGCAGCCCGCATCATTTTCAAAACCTTCTCTACATCTTCTGGTGTATCAATGCAATGACTATCGTGATTAGTAACGGCGCATTTCACTTTATAGCCCCCCTCCAGCCATCGCAATTGCTCCAACGATTCTGCTTTCTCCAAAGAAGAAACCGGAAGCTTCGTTAGCTGTTTCAAAATGTCAGTACGGTATGCATACATGCCTACATGCCGGTAATAGGCGCGGTGCAAATGCCATTCCGCCTCAGGCACACCTTTCAGAAAGGGAATAACAGCACGACTGAAATAAAGTGCCTCCATGGCAGGATTCAGCACCACTTTCACCTCGCCGGTATCAAACAAAATATTCTTATTGTCCACGCGAATTATCAAGGTCGCTATCTCTGTTTGTCCACCTGGTAAAACGCCTGCCAGAGTATCAATCTGCGACGGCACGATAAAGGGTTCATCGCCTTGGATATTGATGACGTATTCATAATCACCACCCATCTTTTCCAGTGCTTCCATGCATCTGTCTGTACCGGAAGGATGTTGGCTTTTGGTCATTACCGCATGACCGCCAAAATCCTTAACGTGCTTCAAAATTCGCTCATCATCTGTAGCCACAACCACTTTATCCAAGCTCTGCGATTTAATAGTCTGTTCATACACTCTGCGTATCATCGACTTGCCTTCAATCATCGTCAAAGGCTTGCCCGGAAAGCGAGACGAAGCGTATCTAGCGGGGATAATTCCAGCAATCATTGAGCAACTATTTCAGAGTTTTTTACCGAGAAAAATTGAGTTTCCGTCTGGTTTCTTTCTTCGAGATATTGCTGATAACGCGGAGAAAAAGTGGCTCGGTTTTGGATGGTTTCATCATAGATGCCACTCAAACCCATCATCAATTCTACCGCCTCTCGCACAGCATGGTTTTCGCCAGCCGCGCCAGTTAGATAATCGACGTATCCCGCTCTGACAGCCCATTGTATCAATAAAGGATTACAATCGCGCTGGACCATTATACGCAAGCCACAGCGAGCCGCCAAGGAAAAATCCAAAACATCATCAAACACAAAGGCGACTTCATGTTCTTCAAGATTTTGCGTCGCACAAAGATGTTCTAAAGCTTGCGCCTTGTGCTTTATTCCCGAATAAACTGCGTGAAAATGTTCGCGTGTAGCCAGTGTTTTCGCCGCATGATTGTGTTCGCCGGAAATGACTGCAACTACAGCTTGCTTTCGTGCTCCTAAATGATAATTGAAGCGCAGTAAATTGGTGCCCATCGCATCGATTTCACTAAAGGGACTCGAGCCTTTCTCGTCCTTTTTACCGTCATTAAAAACCCCGTCCCAATCGAAAACAAAAGCCCTAATTGACTTAAATTTTTCGACAAAAATCTCCAGCTCCAAGAAGCATTCTCCTTGAAATAAAGCGAGTGTTTGAGCGGGGGAGTTCATTTGGACGAGGTATCAAATAGCAAGCTTTAGTGAAAGTCAAATTTTTCTACACACTACTCCTCAAAACTTAGTGACTCTTAATGTTCTTAGTGCCCTAGTGGTTAATGCCTACGCCTCAATATCCTGAATATCCAGCATCCCGATTG
The DNA here is from genome assembly GCA_039935335.1 of Chitinophagaceae bacterium. GTDB lineage: Bacteria > Bacteroidota > Bacteroidia > Chitinophagales > Chitinophagaceae > UBA1952. The sequence continues at coordinate 5,890 of JBDTKK010000217.1, read as the reverse complement.
GGCAGCCTTTATCCGTAATCAAAATAGTATCCACATTGGTCTTCTTAAACATCAAATGCGCATCATTCAGCAAAGCATTTCCTTCAATAGAAATCGGCGCTTGATAGCTCATTTCGTTCATCTTCTTGTCCAAGATTTGAGCACCTTCCTTCTGCAACAATCTGCGGATATCGCCATCAGTAAACACTCCACGAACAGAGCCATCATCATTAGTCACCGTCACTGCCCCGAAGCCATATTCCGTCATTTTCACCAAGGCATCTTTCAAAGCCAATGATGATGCAACGATTGGATTAACCTTGCTCGCAGCCTCGCACACACGCATAGTCATCAAGCGGGTATCCTGCAAAAACTGGTCGGTACCCACGGTCGTAAAATTGTTTTCAGTCAAACTTTTCAACACTTTCAGCGGAACAGTAATCGTGTGTACGCCTACATTGATTGCGTTGCGTACATGCTCGGCGTGACGCACAGAGGAGAACATGATTTTGCTATCGTAGCCATAGGTTTCAACAGCATTTACGCACTGCTCCACAAGTGCCAAGGCATCATGACCTTGGTCTTGCAAACGACCGACCAGCGGACATACATAAGTAGCACCCGCGTGCATCGCCATGTAAGCTTGTTGAAGGGTATAAACGAGGTGAACATTTACCAGCAAACCCTCATTGCGTAGCATTTTGCAGGCACGAACACCTTCCAGAGAAACCGGAATCTTAAAAACAGTTTTGGTCGGGTCTAAGCCCAAATCCAATTGACGCTTTGCTTCCTTCACCACTTCTTCTGCTGTGTTTCCTAAGGCTTCAATTTGAAGCACAGGTACCATTTTAGAAAGCTTGAGGATAGTACCATCAATATCCGTAATGCCTTCGCGCTGCATGAACGTTGGCGTGGTAGTAAGACCGTCTAAAAAACCGAGTTTAAAGCCTTCTTCAATCTCTTTGAGGTTGGCTGAATCGAGGTATAATTCCATTATTTGTTGAGTACTATTTAGAGTAATGATTGTAAAAAATCTTCCGGAGTATAAAGCGGGATTTTCGAATAATGAAAACCGTTGAAATCATAAGTAACAATAGCCTTGCAGCCTTCCCGAACGGCTGCAAAGTACTGTAAGCCGTCTTCAAAATCGGAAACCATAGGAAGCGTAAACGCATTATGAGTTTCCGCTTCATCGCAGCGCGCTATTTTCAGATTATCGGCAATTAGTCGAAGCTTCGCTTTCGCCTCTTCCTTTCCATATTTCTTTTCAGAAAAATAAAAGCAAGTAGCTAACGTAATCGCTGAAGTAAACACCTGATATTTCGAATGATTGCTCAAAGAAACGACCGCCGCACAGGCTCTCATTCTCGGTGTTTCCTTCAACAAAATAGTGGCGAGTACATTGGTATCGATAAAAACCTTCACGAAGTAGCTTTATTCTTTTTCTTGGAGGCTTTGTATTCTTCTACTTCTGCGCGAAGGTCTTTGTTGGAAAGAGGCTCTCTGCTATAGGTGACTGGCCCTTCCATGAGTACATTGACCCAATCAGAAACGGGATATTCCTCTATGGATTTGTAGCTTTTAGAAGTCGTTTTGCGGAGAAGATACTCTACGAGGCGACTTAGGCTAAGACCATTTGCTTCCGCAAATTCTTTGGCTTCGGCAATGATGTCTTTGTTGAGACTTAAGGTGAGCTTGGCATCCATTTCGTTTTCAAATTTTAATACGTCAAAGTTACAAACTTTACACGTACATACCTATTTCGCAAACTTTTTGACAACAGAATGAATTTCTAAAATCGGCTTGAGAAACTCTTCAAGGTCATAGACACAAAGCTGACTTGCGGCATCACAAAGTGCTTTCTCCGGCTCTGGATGTGTCTCAATAAAAACTCCATCCACACCGGCTGCAACGCCCGCCCGGCTTAGCACAGGTAGAAATTCTCTTGCTCCACCTTTAGCATCTGCCGAGGGAATACCATACTTCCGTATGCTGTGCGTAATATCAAAAACAACGGGATAGCCCAATTGCTCCAAATGATAGAAAGCACGCGGGTCCACAATCAAATCGTTGTAACCCATGGTATAACCACGCTCAGTAAGAATGACTTTATCATTGCCCGAATCCAACACTTTACCTAAAGGGTGTTTCATGTTTTCGGGAGCTAAAAACTGACCGTGTTTGATGTTGATAATTCTTCCCGTTTTTGCAGCAGCAACCAACAAGCCACTTTGCATACACAGGTATGCAGGAATTTGAAGTATGTCGCAAACTTCAGCCGCAGGCGCAGCATGGTCAGGGTAATGAATATCGGTGAGGATTGGGAAGCCAAATTGCTCTTTGACCTTGGCCAACATTTTTAAACCTTCAACAATACCTGGCCCGTCATAATACTTCAACGAACTACGATTGTCCTTTGTAAATGAACTTTTGTAGATGACAGGGATATTCATTCTCTCGCTCACTTCGCGCAGCTTTTCAGCGGTTTTCATCATCACCATTTCGTCCTCAATCACACAAGGACCGGAGATGAGGAATAGTTGGTCGGAGCCGATATTAATATTGCCGAGGGGGAACTGCATTTTGGACATAATGGGCTAATTATTTGAAGAAATTCCAGCCCTATTTGAGACGGAATGATGCTATTGATTTTTGATTTTTTTCTAAAAGGTTGTTTGAGAATCGCTGCCAATACTACATTCTACGGTACAAATTCTCAATATCGACAAGGCTCACTTTATCCTGCCAATCTTCGCCAATCGCGTGCCGCCACATGTGTGTCAAGTTATACGCAACCTTCGCCATTGCAGTAATTGTATCATCGCTCCAATCTTTGCTCAAGTCTTGTGGCAATTGAATATGATGCTTTAGTAGCATCGTCTTAAACTCTGCAACACCTTCTGGATAGTAGTCTTCGAGATGCTGGAAAGCAAGGCAATTTGCGTAACAATGCTTCTCTTCTAAAATCTTTGAAAGCCCATAGGAGAGCGCATGACAGACACCTACTTCAGAATAGGTGAGTGACAATCCTCCCATCAAAGAAGCAACCATCAGCTTGTCATCATTCTCTGCAGTTTGGCCGGAATTTTCACTCAAATAAATTTCACGGCAAAGCTTCATCGACTCTTCCGCATAAGCATGAGAAAACGCATTGTTCAACTTCCCATTTTCAGATTCTACGCAATGAATGAAGGTGTCCATTCCAGTGTAGAGCCATTTATCGCGGGGCACGGAAGCTATCAATTCAGGGTCTAAAATCACCTGATTAAAGACCGTCCAATCACATTTTAAACCTAGTTTTTTTTCAGGACCAGTAAGCACTGCGGTCATGCTCACTTCCGCGCCCGTACCGGAAATCGTCGGCACTCCAAGGTGATAAATTCCAGGATTTTTGATGAGGTTCAAACCTTGATATAGTGTGGACGAGCCTTCATTGGTAAACATCAACGACGATGCTTTTGCAATGTCCATAATACTGCCACCACCAATACCAATTATCCCCGCAGGTATCCCCCGCGTTGCCATGATATCGTCTCTAAGCGTATCAATTTGGTTTGTTGTTGGTTCATGTGGATTAACGTCTATAAAACGAACGACATCTTCATCTGACGCAGGAAGTCTCTTTTCCAGTTCCTTTCCTTGAAAATATTGATCCACTACAAACACGAAAAAGCCGCCACCGCGTTGCTCCGCAAGGATGGATTCCATGTTATTGAAAGCGCCACGTCCGTAAACAACCTTCTCTATGTTCTTGAAATTCTTATGCACGATACTATTTGATTTGAATTAAAGTAAAAATCTGCCAAAGGCATTCCTATAGCCAATTACAGGCTCTATGCTGCTATTTCCTTCGAAAGGACTTTTTCTGCACAGGTTCTAATTTTCTTCGCCAAGATTTGAACTTCTTCGTCTGTCCAAGTACAGCGGATTCCAAAGGAAATGAGCCGCCCAATTACCTCCTGAGATTTTGGAAGGTCAAGATTTGCGTAATCCTGCGGACTACCCACAAGCTCAACAGTCAATTGGCTAGCCGTGCGCATCTCTTTTAGATGATCCCATTGATTTATGAAGTGGTACATATTGGTGTACCAATAGTTGAACCCTCCAACACCTTCTTTACTCATTTCATCAACCAAAGCCTGAGCCTTTTCTGAATTGGGCATCATAAGGTTTAAGAATGTTGCGCTGTCACCATCAGGATCGGCAAGACGGGAAAATGAAAGTCCATCAATTCCTTGCAAAGCGGCTGTCAGTGCGGCTTTATGCCTTCTATTTGCCGCTAAAACTTGTGGTACCCGACGAGTCTGGGCAAGCCCAACGGCAGCATTCAATTCGCCTATCCTGTAATTAAAACCCAGTACAGGATGTTGCTCCATGCCACGGTTACTTCCTTCGTGATTGTGACCGTGGTCGGAATAGGCATCGGCGATTTTATAAACCGCTTCATCTTTGGTTACAAAAATGCCGCCTTCACCCGCCGTTGCAATTTTGAAAAAATCAAAACTGAACGCGCCTGCAGTGCCGAAAAGCCCGACAGCCGTGCCTTTGTAAGATGCACCAAAGGCCTGGCCTGCATCATCAACAAGAATCAAATTATTATCGCGAATCACCTTCATAATCGGGTCCATATCGCCCATACCACCGCACATGTGTACAAGGCAAACACCTTTGGTTTTGGGAGTAATGGCCTTCTGAATTCCCTCTGGACTTAAGCAAAGCGTTTCGTCCAGTTCCGCGAAAACAGGAACGGCACCCACAAATAAAACAGCCTCAATAGTGGCAATAAACGTGAAAGGAGGAACAATAACTTCATCACCCGCCCCAATTCCGGAAGCTGCCAATGCCGTGATGACAGCCGTTGAGCCAGACGAAACAGCATGAACGAAGGGCGCATTGATAAGCTTCTTCACTTCGGCTTCAAATTCTTTCGCCTTCCAATGGCCATCTCTCAGGGCATCATGCCCGTATCGGAAAAGGATTCCTGATTCTAAAACATCATTGACTTCTTTGCGCTCTTCGGCGCCGAACAGTTCTGTACCTGGCATCTTGTGGTGAAAATTTTTTAAAAAATAGAAATCCAATTTTTGCAGGATTGCGGCGCAAATTTACGGGTTCACTTTGCGTGCTCTATCAGTTTTAAGATTTTCTGCGTGGCACCGGTTTTCGACAAGACGAATTGTTTGATTTGGCCTTGCAAAGGCTCGCGTAAGCCATCGACCATCAATTTTTTTATGGTTCGAGAATAGGACTCTGCATCGTTTACCGGAAAGGCAAATCCCGCCGCAACCATCTCTCGTGCTTCAGAAAATTTTTCAAAAGCAGGACCGAATATCACTGGAAGTCCGAACACCGCGGGCTCCAGAATGTTGTGAATGCCTCCTTGGTCAAAGCCACCGCCAATACAAGCTATTTCACCGTATCGATAAAGGCTGGAAAGCATGCCTATGTTATCAATTATCAGCACTTTCGCATCAGTGCTTCGTTCGAATTCAGAATAAGAAATGCAGTCCTTCCCAAAGAGATTTTTGATACTGTGCAAATGACCAGAATTAATTTCATGCGGTGCAAGAATTAGCTTCCAATTTTCAGGAAATATTTCAAGACTTGCCTTCAAAGCTTGTTCGTCGCCGAGCCAAGTACTTCCTGCGATGACGAGTTTATTTTCTCCTTTAAAAAGTTCAATTTTTGGAAGAATATCAGCTTGAGCTGCAATAGCCACAACGCGGTCGTAGCGCGTATCTCCAGTCAATTTAGACGAAAATCCGATAGTTAATAAAAGCTCCTGTGAAACTTCATCCTGTACCGTAAGGACTTCAAATCTTCCAAGCATTTTTCTAAAAAAACTTGCATACCATTTGAAAAAGATTTGGTCTTTGCGGAAGGCTCCGGAAACGAGTATTGTTTTGACTTT
>JBDTKK010000216.1:0-14464 GCA_039935335.1 Chitinophagaceae bacterium | reverse complement strand
ATAACTGGCACGGTCTCGCACTCCTGTTTCTGGCCCAGCATAAGCAGTGGTTTGAAAGCCAAAAGCTGTTTTATAATAGTGTGCACTTTGCTTGGCATTGCCCACGTAAAACTCTACATAATCGGTTCCGTTTATTGGCAGGAAATCGGTCAGTTTCCTTGCTTCCAATTCTTTTGCAATTGTTGCTTCCATGTTGCTATTTGTTTTTTGGTAAAGGTAAAAAAATGATTGTTGCCAGTACAGCACGCTTCTCTATTTGGTCTGCATTTAGGATTCTTGAAGATAATCTTGCTGGCGCAAAAGTATATGACGGTACTTAGTGAAAATCCCATTTTTGGTCACGAAGCCGAGGTACTTATTTTCAGCATCAGTAACGGGTAAAATCCGGGTGTCAAATTTCTCCATTTGCTGCACTACTTGTGTCATTGGTGTGTTTATGTCTAGCTTTCTATCTGCCGGCTGCGCAATGTCTTTTACCACCCGATTTCGGTCTTCTTCTTTATCGCTCACCAAGTATTCCAACAAAGTATCGCTGTATAAAATACCCGTTAGCACGCCGTTTTCATTCACCACCGGAAACACGTTTCTATTGGTGTGTATGATATCCGTCCGACGCGCACTTATGAGATCGTTTGGCCTTAAAATCACAAAATCCTTTTCCAAAAGATACTTCAGCTTTATCCTTCTTAGCACGTTGTGGTCTTTGTTTTCCTGCGATACCAAATCGCCGCTATGCGCTAATTCAATGGTGTAAATGGAATATTTCAGAGCAGCTTTATTAATGAAATAGGAAATTGCCGAAACAATCATCAACGGCACCATCAAGGCGTAGCCTCCTGTAATTTCTGCAGCCAGAAAAATGCCCGTCAATGGCGCGTGCATTACGGCACTTACCGAAGCGGCCATACCTGCTACAATGAAGTTGGTAACATCCAAATGCGCTATGCCCGCAACATTGCAACCATAGGCAAAGACAAAGCCGGAAAGCCCGCCAACAACCACGCTTGGGCCAAACATACCACCATTGCCACCTGCGCTCATGGTGATAACGCAGGCAAAGGTTTTACCCACCATCGACAGCAAGGCAAACAAGACCAACACCCAAGCGAGTCCCTGATAATCCGAAAAGAAACTATTGGCTAAAAGCGATTGATAATTCCCATTCAGCAATTTCTGAATCGTGATGTAGCCTTCCCCATAAAGCGCCGGCATCAATGCAATCATTACCCCCAAAAGCAAGCCGCCAATCAGCACCTTGTTGTACCTGTTTTTTATCTTGTGGAATCGTTTATGAATCGATGTGTTGAGCTTGCTGAAATAGATGGAATAGATGCCGAAAATGATGCCAAAAACAATGTAGTACCAAAAGGCTTCCATATGCCAACTTCTGGTGACGAAGGCGAAGAGCGGCTCATGATAAATGACCTGCGAAACCACCGAAGCGACGGCAGAAGATATGAGCAAAGGCACGACTGCAGGAATAGAAAACTCCGGCAACATCACTTCTATCGCGAAGATCATCCCCGCCACCGGACTATTAAATGCTCCTGCAATCCCCGCCGCACCGCCACAGGCCAAAAGCAGCGTCACCTCTCGATAATTCAACCCAAAAAACCGCGCAATATTGGAGCCAATAGCCGCACCACTTGCTACCGCCGGAGCCTCCAAACCGGCAGAGCCTCCAAGCCCCACCGTGAGCGCACTGGAGATGATTTGGCTGTAGATGTTATGGAAATCAAGTCGACTGGAATTGTGCGAGATATTGTATAAAATCGGCGGGATGCCGTGCTGAAATGTCCGCCTGCGGATGAAGGTGCGGATGTACAGAACCGTAAGGAAAATACCGATGAGCGGGAAGAAGAAATACAGGTAATATTTGTACTTCCAAGTAAGGTCGTTCTGCAAAAAGCTGGCTACGAAATGCGTCAGTTCTTTAAGAATGGAAGCCGCCGCACCACCGCCAGCCCCCACAAACATAGCTACAAGGATCAGGAAGTTGTTATTTGAAATCTTGTGTTTTCGCCATTGGTTGAAAGATTCCAGATGCCTGATGAGCTTTTCGTACATGTTCTTATTGGGAAGGTGCTTAGTGCGGCAAAGGTAGTTTTTATGAAAGCTTTGGGTTGTGAAGATTTGTAGAAGGATTTTTTCCCGCCACAATTTCATCTCGGCGCTTCGCAAATGCATCTCGGTGCTTCGCAAATGCATCTCGGTGCTTCGCAAATGTATCTCGGTGGCTCGCAATTGCATCTCTGTGCTTCGCAAAAGCATCTCGGTGGCTCGCAATTGCATCTCGTCCTGCCACAATTGCATCTCGGGGTTCGCAAATCCATCTCGGTGCTTCGCAAAGGTACCTCGGAGGGTCGCAAAAGCGTCTCCGTGTGTCGCAAACCCATCTCGGAGGGTCGCAAAGGCATTTCGGCCTGCCACAATTTCATGTCCCGGGCTAACAATTGAATCTCGGTGCTTCGCAATTGAATCTCGAGGGTTAGCAAAAGCATCTTGCTGGCACGGGATTCAATATACCCGCATCAACTTTGTCATACTATAAGCATCTATTTGGAAACAATAGCCCCGTACATAAGCCGCCCCGAAAATCAAGAATGACCTTGGCTTAGCCGAGGGGACAAAAAGATTGGGAATAGTCCGCCAGCGGATGGTCATCGGTAGCAGTGGCTGGCGCGGGTCTGCGACACATGCCTAAATGGAATTTATATATTGCTTTTGTCGTGCTGGATATCCACTCCTTAAAATTGTCGCTGGCCACGGGTCACAGACCCGCGCCAGCCCCGTATGCTGTAACTATCTTGGGAGTTGGACTGCGCCAGCGGGGGCCGGAACCTTCGCCCAACTGTAGGGACTTAGGAAGCTATGGGCAACGGGGGTCATACTATAAATTTATACAAAGAGTACGACAAATAAATACAGAAAGCACGACAAAACTTTCGTAAATTTGAGCGTTGGGCGTAAGCTTTCCACACAATATATGACGACTTCAAAATTTAAGGCATATGGAACTTTTGCATTAATCCTAAGTGGACTTTTATTCGCAGGGATTTGCTTTTTTATTTACACTTTAATTTTAGTTTTCTTTTTGGGTGGACACATTATACCAAGAGGGACACTTCCCCCTTTTGGAGCAATAATTTTTATAATTGTGTTTACGTTTTTACTAATTGCTATTTTTAATTCCTGGAAACACTATGCTTTTAATATTGAAATTGACAACGACGAGAAAACAATCTTTTTTCAAAATATTATTACACGACAGACAAGGCTCTACAATTTTACCGACTTTGACAGCTACCTTGACACTTATCCTGTGACAGGAAAAGGAGGTGCTTATAAAGTTCTTTATTTACTAAAAGACAGAAAAGCTGAAAAAATAATTACAGGATTTTATTATGAAAACATTGACGAACTACAAGACGCAATTTCTTCTATAAAGTATCTTGGGTTTCAAAAAAACTTTTCGTCAATTGCACGTAAGGCACTCTTTAACAGACCTATTATTGACTAAGCCTACGCCCGCTCGGCGTAGTCTCCGACTACGCCGCCGCGGAAAGCGGTCTCCGACCGCATATACTCCTCCCGCCCTTACCCAATTCTCCGACCTGCAACGAACATACAAACACTACCGTTTAATCCCAAACGCCGTAAACGCCTTATTCTCCTGCTTCGCAATCTCAAATTGTTGTTCGCTCTCCACAGGCCTCGGCAATAGTTTATGAAAACAATGGTAAGTAACGGCTATGCTCAATACAGATTTCATAGAAATGCCCGCCAGTCGCAAACGAAAATCTATATCTGTATCCTCTCCGAAGGTAGGCTGGGTGTAGCGTTCGTCAAAACCATTTATTGAAAGTAAATCCTGCTTGAACAAAGAGAAATTGGCACCCAAAATGGTCTTCTTCTTTCGGTTCAGAAATCTTCGCAACAGAGGATGCTTCACATAAATCCCATACTTCCAGAAATGCAGTTTCCCGGTTAAGAAATCCTGAAGCATCAATATTTTCCCAGAAAGCTGCTCTAAAAACCCAGCAGCAATACGTTTAACAGTCAACATTCCTGTGATTCTTTTGGACAATTCTACCCGCCGCCCCACAAGGCATTTCCCCTTTTCCGCTTCGCGCAAATGCTCGGCCACGAAGGCATGATGCGGGATACAATCTCCATCCACAAAAATCAAGTAATCGGCTTGAGCCTTAACAACAGAACTATTTAGGATTTTGTTTTTCAAGAAGCCGATATCTGGATGCCAATTATGCGAAATCCGCATGTTGGAGCTTTCCATAAGCTTCGTCAGTCCATCTTGAAATGCTTGCCCAGAGCCATCATCCGAAACGATGATTTCAAAATCCTTTTCGGTTTGCTGCTCGAATCCTGCCAAAACCAATTCTAAAAACGGCAGATTATTATAGACCGAAATAATGACGGAAGCTTTGGGAGACACTATTATTGAGTAATTCTGGATGGGCTGCAAGGTAACTTGGAATAATATTCAGGGGAATCATAAAGGCTTCCTTAGGTCTGCGTTTTAGCGTTTTACAAATACTTCCCCGTAAAACTTTCCTTCACGTTTTTCAATCCTTGCGGCACACCTTCATAAAGCACAAACCCGCCACCTGCGCCACCTTCCGGCCCTAAGTCTATCACCCAATCTGCCGAGCGAATCACGTCTGTATTATGCTCTATCACGATGATGGAATGCCCTTGGTCCAGCAAGGCATTGAAGGAAGTCAGTAGCTTTTTGATGTCGTGGAAATGCAGGCCCGTTGTAGGCTCGTCGAAGATGAACAAAAGCTTGTCTCCTGTATTTCCTTTGCCTAAAAATGAAGCCAATTTCACGCGCTGTGCTTCGCCACCAGAAAGGGTTCCAGAGCCCTGCCCAAGCTTTACGTAGCCCAATCCTACATCGCTCAAAGGTTGAATGGCTTTTGCAATTTTCTTTTCGCTTTTGAAGAATTCAATGGCGTCGTCCACACTCATTTCTAAGATGTCGAAGATGCTTTTGTTGTGAACTTTTACCTCAAGCACTTCTTCCTTAAACCTGCGTCCCTTGCAGGTTTCGCAGAGTAAATGCACGTCAGCAAGGAACTGCATTTCTACAATTACTTCGCCTTCGCCTTTACAAGTATCGCAGCGCCCACCATCGGTATTGAAAGAGAAATGCTTGGCTTCAAATCCCCGCATTTTAGACAAGGGTTGTTTCTCATAAAGCTTGCGGATATCATCGTAAGCCTTGATGTAGGTAATGGGGTTGGAGCGCGAAGATTTGCCAATAGGATTCTGGTCTATCATTTCCACACCGCCAATAGATTTAAGGTCGCCGCTTAAAGATTTGAACAAGCCGGGTCGCTCCGTTCCAGCATTGAAATGCTTCATCAGCGCGGGATACAGCGTTTGCTTCACCAAGGTTGTCTTGCCACTTCCGCTCACGCCCGTCACCACACAAAGAGTATTCAATGGAAAGGATACCGACACGTCTTTCAGGTTATTTTGCCGACAGCCTTCGAGGATGATTTTGTTACTCGCTTTTCGTAAAATCTTTGGTGGGTCAATGCTCAATTTTCCACTGAGGTATTTCCCGGTAAGGCTTTGCTCATTCGCCATGAGTTCCGTTGCCGTGCCTACAGCTACCACTTTTCCACCCAAATGACTGGCCAGCGGCCCCATGTCGATGATGTGGTCGCTTTCGCGCATCATCATGTCATCGTGCTCCACTACAATTACGGTGTTCCCAAGGTTTCTTAGGTTTTTCAAGACGTTTATCAATCGCGCAGTATCCCGTGGATGTAGGCCAATACTTGGCTCGTCGAGAATGTAGAGCGAGTCGGTAAGGTTGCTTCCTAAGAACTTAGTAAGCTGGATGCGTTGGCTCTCTCCGCCCGACAAAGTATTCGCGGTTCGGTTGAGTGTGAGATAGCTCAAGCCTACGTCCAGCAATGTTTTCAAGCGTTGGTCTATTTCTATTAGGATGCGTTTGGCTATTTCCTTTTCGTGTTTGCTGAGATGAATATGAACCATCCATTCTGCCAATTCATCCACCGGAAGAGACATCAAATCCGCAATAGTGGCACCGCTCACTTTCACGTACATAGCCTCCTTGCGCAGCCTGGCACCTTCGCATTCCGGACATAAAGTTTTCCCTCGGTATCGAGCTTGCAGGATGCGGTATTGAATCTTGTAAAGGTTTTGACCGACCATGTGAAAGAAGTCGTTGATGCCTTTCACTTCTTCATTTCCCTTCCACAAAAGTTCGTCTTCCTTTTTACTCAAATCCATGATGGGCTTGTGTATGGGGAATTCAAATCGACTTGCCGCAGAAATAAATTCACGCTGCCATTCGCTCATTTTTTCACCGCGCCAACACACTACCGCGCCTTCATAAACGCTTAAGGTTTTATCAGGAATTACAAGGTCTGGGTCAATGCCCAAAACCTGTCCAAAACCTTCACAACTTGGGCAGGCACCATAAGGATTGTTGTAAGAAAAAAGGTTCGGGGTGGGCTCTTCAAATTTGATTCCATCGCGCTCAAATCGATTGCTGAAATGCTGTAGAGTAGCGGTTTCTGCATTGGGCAGCATGATGTGTAGTAGGCAATCACCTTCGCTTTCGTAGAAGGCCGTTTGCACAGAGTCGGAGAGCCGATGAACGTCGTCTTCATCAAATGCTTTGACTACGATTCTGTCTATCAGCAGGTAGAGTTTTTCATTCGGGATTTTGGTGGCATCCTCTAACAATTCTTCGATACGCAACATACCGTTCTTTTCAGAAAAGATTCTTGAAAAACCTTTCTGCATCAGGATGTTCAATTCCTCCGAGATGCTGCGCCCATAGCGGGTTTCAAGCTTTACTATGATTTGAACCTTTGCCCCAATTTCTAAGGAGGAAATGTAGTCCACCACATCCGTTACAGTATCCTTTTTCACTTCCTTACCAGAAACTGGAGAAATGGTACGTCCGGCTCGGGCAAAGAGTAAACGGAGGTAGTCATAAATCTCCGTCATAGAGCCAACGGTACTCCGAGGCGTGCGCGTGGTTACTTTTTGTTCGATGGCAATGGCAGGGCAAATTCCACGGATATAATCGACATCAGGCTTGTCCATTCTGGCCAAAAATTGGCGAGCATAAGCACTCAAGCTTTCCGCGTATCGACGTTGGCCTTCGGCAAAAAGCGTATCCATGGTTAGCGAGCTTTTTCCAGAACCAGAAACGCCCGTCACCACGATCAATTTGTTGCGCGGAATACTAACGTCAATATTCTTGAGATTATGCATCCGCGCACCTTTGATGAAGATGTCCTTATCAAAATGATGCTTAGAAGGAGCTGAATCTTCGTCCACTTTTAAGGTAGTGGGAGCTTGTATCGAAGTGGTTATTTTCTTGTCTGTCGGGTTTTTTTTCCGTACAGCAGTAAGTTTTTTTTCAGACATTTTTATAGTGAATAAAGGTAGCGCTTCCGGTAAAAAAGTATTTGCTAAAGGCTTGATTCCTCCATCTAAATAATTATGATGGAAGACTAAAGGAGTTACTGATTTGCCCTTTTGAAAGAAAAAATTGCGCTACTTCTAAAGGGTTTCACAATTAGCTTTTATCTTGTTCCAAATTTCCAATCCATGCGTGTAACGATTACTCGACTTTTTCTTCTTTCAATTTTGGTTGCAGGGCTATTGCCGACGGCAAAAGCACAGATGAATTTGCCGGGCTTTCTAAAGAATTATGAAATCGGCTACGGAGCTTCTTTCACCTGGGCCGATTATTCCAGAACGCTTAAGGCAGTGAGCGAAGGAGGGCAGAGCTATGACACTACTGTCACAACCAGAGTGAAATCTAAGCATGGCCTAAGTGCAACAACAGGTACAAGCATTAACCTAAAAAGGCTTGGTGAGAAAAGCCAGTTGGCGCTGGGGCTTTCAGGTATTTACAACCTTTATACTTGGGATTATGCTACTGCAAATGGGGCAAGATTGACCGATTCCGGAGTTGTTTATGACTACTCTTATGGGACGACTTTTGGCGGTGCAACACTCAATGCCGGCCTCGCAATAAGTGCGGATTTTAAGTTTGGCGCAGAGGCGATGATGGACAAGCAGTATCGGCTTAGCTGGACTGGTGGCATAGGTGTCTATCCCTCCGTCAATTTAACCGCTGATATTGACAACACAAACATGACATTTGGTGTGCAGCCTTTCGTGAAAACCGAGTTTGGTATCCGTGGCCCCATCGCCGCAAAGCTGCGCCTGATGTACGCCTTCGGGAATCTGACGTACATCGATGCCACTGATAAAAATAATTTCTTCGGGCTTCAGGGAGCACAAAATAATACCAAGCTAATAGGCAAAGGAAACTTCACGGTTTCGCTTATTTTACTTCCATTCTCTTGGAACTACAAGACTAGCCATTGGTACAATAGCTACTAATCATTTAGCGGAAACCAGACCGGTGCTGAATTGTTCCAGTCGCCATTATAATTGATACTTAGCTCTTCGCCCGCCACAAGCGGGCGAATTGTTTGTATGTACATCTTGTGCTCGTCGTACAGCATGAAGTATTCGCAATTGGACGTTGGCGAATGATTGTAGATGGACAAGTATCCCAGCGCCATGCAGCATTGTTTTTCACCGTCAGGAATCCATTCGAAAATATAGTCGTGGAGAAGTGTTTTATCGATATTATTTCTTGCCATCGCGTCCATCACCAGGACAGGAGATACTTCTACGCAAAACCCCTCTGGTAGGGCTTCCCGGGTGAAAATGCCCAAGCCCTTTCTTTCTGTCTGGGCAATATAAATGGCAGGATGAATGAAGAAGTCCATTGGTGCTGAAGGTGACTATTTAATAATGAAAATTCCCAAAACTCAATATTCTCCTAATCCATTTTATTCCATAATCTGTGAAACTCCTTGTCTCTGTGTCTCAGTCGTGAAAATTCAGTTTTATTCCTCTACAAAAACTCTTTTTACTCTTGCGGAAATACCCGTCATCAATTCATAGGGAATGGTTTCTGCCCAATGCGCCAATTGCGTGAGTGGAAGTTGTGGACCAAACACCAAGACCCTGTCGCCTTCATGCGCTTCGGGTATGTCTGTAATGTCCACCATGCACATATCCATACACACTACGCCCACTAGCGGCGCGGGCTTTTCATGAATCAATACATGTGCTTTACCGTGCCCTAATGTGCGCGGATAACCATCGGCATAGCCGACTGAAATGGTTGCGATGCGCCGGGGCTGATTTTTTGCATCCTGATGGCCATAACCAATGCCTTCATCTGCTGATATTTCGTTGATTTGTGCAATGCTTGTAGTGAGGCTGCTGATGGGCTGTAGCTCACTATTGGCGAAGTTTCCAGTGTCAATACCATAAAGTCCTAGGCCCAGCCTAACCATGTCGTAATGAAGATTGGGATGGCGGCCAATGGCAGCAGTATTACAGAGATGCAGGAGCGGTTTCTTCGGAAAATTGCCGATGAGTTTTTGGCTCATTTCCTCAAAAAGTATGGCTTGTTTTTCGGTGAACATATCCATAGCTGAAGATTCTGCAGCGGCAAGATGAGAGAAAATGGAAGCGACTTCCACGCAATTATTTTCCAGCAGCATATCGATGAGCTTTGAAATATCCTCTTTATGAAAGCCCAATCGATGCATACCTGTATCCAGTTTGATATGGATAGGGTAGTGCTGCATAGAAAACGTAGAAGCCACGCCAATAAAGGCTTCCAGCGAACGGAAGTTATAGATTTCTGGCTCTAGTTTCCAAGCAATCATGCGGTCAATAGCGGACAGTTCCGGGCTCATCACCATAATTGGGAGCGTAATTCCTGCTTTTCTCAAGGTTATACCTTCATCGGTGTAAGCTACAGTGAGATAATCCACGCCGGCATCTTGCAATGCACCTGCTATTTCGTGGCTGCCACTACCATAGGAGAAAGCTTTCACCATGGCCATCAGCTTCACTTTCGGGCCGATTTTACTCCTGAAGGCATTGAGATTTTGACGCAGCGCCGGAAGGCTAATCGCGAGGACAGTTTGATGCACTTCTTCATCCAAAAGCGCAGCTATTTTTTCAAAAAGAAATGGCCGAGCGCCTTTCAATAAAATGGCTTCATTCTCGAAACTTAGATGGTGAAAATTCTTGAGGAAATCGGCTGTGCTTTTAAAGAAAATGCTCCGCAGGCCTTTGTGGGCGCGGAAAGCACTTTTGTGTCGGTACAATGCAGGCCCAACGCCAATGAATCTTTTTACGCGCCGTTTTAGGAGCATCGCGGCTACTTCATCATAGAGTTCAGAATCTGGTCGGCCCATTTGCAGGATATCTGAAAGAATCACAGTGCGGCGGCTGTGTTGCCTTTGTCCTTCCAGATAATCTAGCGAGATGGCTAGAGAGGTGATATCGGAATTGTAGGAATCGTTGATGACAGTGCTGCCGCCAATGCCACGGCGGGTTTCAAGCCGCATCTCAATAGGCTGAAGCGTCAAAAGGCGCGATTTTATAAGATCGTTTTTGTAGCCCAGATGCAACATACAACACCAAACTTGGATGGCATTTTCAATAGAAGCGGCATCGGTGAAAGGGATACTTAAATCAATGCTTTCGCCTTTATAGGTTGCTGAAATGAGTGTAGTGTGAGCTTCTTCCCTTTTCTCGGAAATCAACATGGATGCATCACCCTTGTATGACCATGTAATGAGTTTTTTTTCAGGCTCTGTATCGCTCTTAGTGTTGTTTACAAAAGTTGTGATACATTCATGGAGTTCTGTGTAATCACGACAGTAAATAATGGTTTCAGTATGGCGGAACAGCAACAATTTCTCGTTGATCTTCTGCCGTTGATTCAGGAAACCTTCGCTGTGCGCCGCACCAATATTGGTGAAGATGCCGATGTTTGGGCGGATGATTTTTTCAAGAGCTTCCATCTCGCCAGGTTGCGATATCCCAGCTTCAAAAATGCCAAGTGTGCTTTCCGGTTTTATCATCCAGACTGAAAGCGGAACACCAATTTGTGAGTTATAGCTTTTAGGGTTGCGGGCAATATTATAATCTGCTGCCAGAGCTTGATACAGCCATTCTTTGACTATCGTTTTTCCATTACTTCCCGTTATGCCGACGACAGGAATTTGAAAGCAGTTCCGATGTTTAGAAGCAATCAATTGTAATGCTAGAATGGTATCTTTTACAAGAAGCACTCCGGCGTTTGGGAATTGCCCAACCAGTATCTTTTCACTTACAACTAATAATCGAACCCCCGCGTCGTAGGCGGCTTTCAGGAAATCATGGCCGTCTCGTCGAGCTGATTTTATTGCAAAAAATGCAGCAGCTTCCGGTTTGTTTATTTTTCTGGAATCGATGCAGAGTTCTCCAATCATATGTTCCGGTGCCGGACTAAGCCATTCACCGTGGCTCCAAGATTTCAGCGTTTCCGGGGATTGCATTTCTTTACTTTTTTCTATTTAGCTCCATACCGTTGGAGAGCTTCACCGGTTCTTTTGCCTTTTCGTCTTGAACAAAAAATTCGTAGCCTAGACGGAAGATTCTGGAAAAAGTAGGAATCTGCACGGTCGCGGTATCTGCACCATCATTCAACACCGCATAATACCGATCTGGATTGAAATTGTCGTCAAACGAATGAATGTCGTTACCGTAGTTTTTGCTGCGTTCGTCGATTGGGAAATAGATGATGCGCACTTTGTTTTTCTTACCAGAGACATCAGTAATCGTGATGTATGCCTTTGTGGGCATGTGCGTGAGTATTGTGTCCAAGTTTTGAAAACCATTTACAAAGCCTTCGCTGTATATTTTTTGGAAAAGATTGAGATAGGATTTGGCTCGGTTCTCGTTTACAGGTTTACCGCCGAATTGCATGGCAGAATCAAGCGTCACTTTTACGATTCCGTTTTTTTGTGTCAGGTCAAATGAATTGAGCGGTTCTAAAGGATATTCCACCTTTACTTCAGCAATCTGCTCCGGGGCGTAGTCAAATACAAGTCTATCGCGCCAGTTATTCAACAAAGTAGAATAGCGCGTGGTGAGATAACCTTCGAATCCCGGAATCTGCACTACATAAGGTCGCTCCGAACCCTGCATCAACATCGCGGTTCCAGCAAATTTCCCCATTTCTCCACCCACAAAAAAGGTTCGGATTTTTCGCCCATCAAGGTCATATACTTCGGTCTTAATCCCCGCGCCGGCAAGGCTTTTGATGATATTGTTTCGCTGATTATCCGGTATGGGATAGAGGGCTTCCTGCGTAGAAATAGTGGTCAATAATTGATCGAGCGTGCTTTTTAATACTGGATATTTCCCATTGAGCACCCAGCCGCCTGATTTGCGTTCCAGAAGGATAGTGTGTGGGTCATCATTCGCAGCCAGAAATATCTTTCCTATTGAAGCCGTATCGCGGACACCAAAGCCTGCATCCGCAGAGTTGAAGCTGCGGGCACTCTTATCACTAAACAGAAAAAACCAAACGCCGAAACCTAACAGCGCGAGTATAAAAACGTAAATCAGCGTCTTAATCATTCTTAGAATTTTGCAGAATTAATGTGCACCATAACGACGGCGGCGGAAGAAAATAAATGCTGAGGCAAAGATGGCCAGCAAGCCCAAAGGCACGGCAAGATTCACGATTTGCCATTTGCTGCGCTCGTCTCTTGCCCGTCCTGCATCCAGCAAGCGTAGTCGACTTTCTTTATTTCTTGCTTCTAAGATATCAGTTTTGTCCGTGAGGTACTCGAGGCAATTGAGCAGGAAAGATTTGTTGGCATAAAGCGTCTTGTCGTAATCCCAATAGCCCAACTCTTGCGGCCCTGTGCGCGGATTGACACCGTTCAAAAACATATCGCCATCGCTCACCACAATCACTGCAGTTGGACTGTCAGCCATTGGTCTGTAAGCATCGTGGATAGAGTCTTTCAGGATTTTTAGAAACTCCGGAGCTAACCTGTCTTGAAACACGGATTGAAACCTTCCTTCTAGCAAAACCGCCGTTGCCTTATTGCCTTTATTATACAATTCCTGCCGGGGAGGATAGCGCAACATGCTCAAAGAAATGCGCGCAGGAACCATAGTCGGTCTGCTGTATTTTGAAGACTCGAGAAGAATCGTTTTTTTAATGCCTGGCGTGGCAACAGTGTCTATTGTCGACACGAAATTGCTCATGATGGCATCCATATTCCGCACGATCGGATTTTGAGAAGTGGGGATGAAAACGGGCATGTAAAACCAATTTTTTAGCTCTACCTGCGGCTGATCGCCCACCATACCTGTCACTACTGGAATGCGATTACTTTGAAGGTCTTCAATCAAATCATTATTTACCCTGACACCCCATTTAAAAAGCATGTCATCCAAATTGAGGTCGTGTGGTGTGGCTAAAAATTCTTCGGAATTCTTACCTAAACTATCAAGCGAAGCATTGGCCGCGTCCATCATCAAGAGCAGCCGTCCGCCCTTCATCACATACTGGTCAATCTTGAATTTCTCTTTATCATCAAATGGAGTTTGAGGTTTCACGATCAGCGCAGCATCGTAAACAGTAGGAATGTGTGTGCCAGTACTTAGGTCAACGGTATCAACATGATACAATTTTTGTAGGGCGGTAAGCGCATCGTAAGTATGCCAGTCGAGGGGTTCGCCATTACCTACAAGGTAAGCGAGGTGTGGCTTGTCGGGGCGCATCAAGCTACGAATAGCCGAGGCGAATTTGTACTCTAATTGCGATTCGGAATAGTTCAGAATTTCAAGCGGTTTGAAGCCGATATGGCTTTCCAAAAGCTTTACAGGAAGTTCTTTATCGCGGTACTTCACAATGGCATAAGGAAAGACGATTTGCTCGGAATATTTATCACTGCCACTCTCCCGAATATTCACGCCATTTACGCCCTTTTCCGCCAATTTGCTGAATACTTTGGCTTTGCCTTCCTCGCCAATACCGTCAAATGGATCGCGGAACTTGAAAATCACTTTTCCACCCGAAGCATCGCGGAAAGATTGAAGCCGTTCCCGCACTGATTCTTTAAGTCTTTGAAAGCCAGCCGGGAAATTTTTACCATCGAGCAGTACGTCAACATAAACCACGTCCGGCAAGTCTTTCAGCATCTTTTTGGTAGGTGCAGAAAGTGTAAATCGATGTTCTTGCGTAAGGTCGATACCGCTATGGAAACGCCCTGCGAGCATATTGAGCAAAATCAATACCGCCACCAAAATCAAGACCCGAACGCCGGCCTGCCGATTATGTATTTTTTGTTTACTGGACAAGGAAAATAAATGCTTTTGTGTGTTGAAAATTCAAGTTATTGTAGGGGGAAGGGCTAGGGCAGATTTATGCTGCCCTTCGCGCCAGCGAAATACGCGTGAGCGCTATGAAAAGAACGATAACCGAAAGGAAATAAATGATATCGCGGGAGTCGATAAGGCCGCGGCTAATGGATGCGTAATGGAACTGCATGCCAATCATACT
>JBDTKK010000215.1:0-3948 GCA_039935335.1 Chitinophagaceae bacterium | reverse complement strand
GCCGCCAATCACAACTGTAGCCAAAGGCCGTTGTACTTCTGCACCCGCACCATTGCTCATGGCCATAGGCAAAAAGCCCAAAGACGCAACAAATGCAGTCATCAAAACTGGGCGTAAACGTACTCTAGCCCCTTGCAAGACAACTAGATGTAAATCTTGTTCTCCTCCTTCCTGCCTAATGCGGTTGAATTCTGCAATGAGTACGATACCATTGAGCACCGCGACACCGAATAATGCAATGAAACCAACGCCGGCACTAATACTGAACGGCATTCCGCGCAAAGCGAGAAACAAGATGCCGCCAATGGCAGACAATGGAATGGCCGAGTAAATGAGCAAGCCTTGTCGCAGCGAATTGAAGGCGAAATACAGTAATAGGAATATTAGAAGCAGGGAAATGGGCACGGCAACCAGTAATCGTTGTTTGGCTGCATTTAGGTTTTCAAAAGCACCGCCATAAGTCACATAATACCCGGATGGCAGATGAAGTTCCGTTGCCACTTTTGCTTGCAAATCATGAACAATACTTTGTACATCCCTACCTTTTACATTAAAGCCGACGATAATTCTACGTTTGGCATCTTCTCGTTGGATTTGATTGGGACCATCTTCAATCTTTACATCGGCCAATTGATACAGAGGAATTTGCCTATTTCCTGAAATGGGAATGAGTAGATTTTGGATATCTGCCAGGTCTTTCCGTTTCTGGTCGCTCAATCGCAAGACAAGCTCAAAGCGTTTTTCGCCTTCAAAAACCATCCCTGCAGTTTGTCCGGCAAGGGCAGTATTGATACTCGTGTTCACATCAGCGATATTGAGCCCATATTGCGAAAGCATATTTCTATTATACTTGATGGTAATTTGTGGCATTCCGGAAACGGACTCGACATACATTTCATTCGTGCCTTTTACAGTGTTACTTATCTGCGCCAATTTGGAAGCATATTTAGCAAGGGTATCCAAGTTCTCTCCGAATATTTTACATACTACGTCTTGTTTGGCTCCAGTCATCAATTCGTTGAAACGCATCTGTACAGGAAATTGAAAACTAGTAGTAAGGCCGGGCACATCTTGTAAAGCTTTACCCATTTTGTCGGCCAAGTCTGGGAATGTCTTAGCGGAAGTCCATTCTTTCTTGTCTTTCAAAATCACCATCATATCGCTGGCTTCCATGGGCATCGGGTCGGTTGGCACTTCGCCACTTCCTATTTTAGTGACTACTTTTATGACTTCCGGGAATCGACTTTTAAGAATATGTGCCGCTTGTTGGGTATTTTCAATGGTAGTTGTAAGACTACTGCCTGGAAGCACTCTCGTGTCCACTGCAAAATCGCCTTCTTCTAATGTAGGAATAAATTCTCCGCCAAGATGACTCAAAACGACCAAAGCAAAGACAAAAAGGGCGAGCGTAGCGATTAAAACTGCTTTGGGAAAGGCAATTACGCGTTTCAATGCTCTTTGATAGCTTAACCCAAGGCGTTCCATCATTCGTTCGGAGAAATTGGGACCTTTGTTATTGGTTTTATTTAAAACCAAGGCGCTCATCATGGGTATATAGGTGAGCGACAGGATAAATGCTCCTAAAAGTGCAAAAGCTACCGTCTGCGCCATCGGCCTAAACATCTTACCCTCAATACCTTGCAAACTGAATATTGGAAGATATACAATGAGGATGATGATTTGTCCGAACACTGCGGAATTCATCATTTTTCCAGCAGAATGCTGCACTGTTTCGTCCATTTGTGCTTGGTTAAATTTGCTGGCGTTTTGAAAGGCTCTATTATGTGATAGTTTATGCATTACGGCTTCTACTATAATGACCGCACCATCTACAATTAGTCCAAAATCTAATGCGCCCAAACTCATCAGATTTCCACTTACCCCAAAGATGTTCATCATAATAATGGCAAACAACATGGCCAATGGAATAACGGAGGCGACTAGTAATCCGGCTCTTAAATTACCTAAAAACAAGACAAGTACAAATATTACAATCAATGCACCTTCTAGCAGATTTTTCTCTATTGTAGAAATTGCGTGACCTACCATCTTGCTACGGTCGAGAAATGGTTCAATAACAACACCTTCGGGAAGAGTCTTTTGGATTTGAGCAATACGTTCCTTCACATCTTTCACTACTTCGCTGCTATTTGCACCTTTCAGCATCATTACGATTGCTCCGGCCACTTCGCCTTCATCGTTGTAACACAATGCACCATAGCGGGTTGCATAGCCAATCTTTACTTGTGCAACGTCCTTAATGTATAGCGGCATTCCGCCTTCCTGATTCTTTATAAGGATGTTTTGGATGTCTTCTGTATTGCCTATTAGACCTTCGGTACGAATGTATAAGACTGTCGGTCCTTTCTCAATATAAGCACCACCAGTATTTTGGTTATTGTTTTTGAGCGCGTTGAACACGTCTGTAATGGTGATATTATGTGCAAGGAGCTCGCTCGGGTTTATTTCTACTGAATATTGCTTCAGTTTTCCGCCAAAACTGCTCACTTCGGCCACGCCCTTTACGCCCAGCAATTGCCGTCGCACTATCCAATCCTGAATGCTGCGCAACTCAATAGCATCATATTTTTGTTCGTAGCCTTTCTTGGGGCGAATGACGTATTGATATATTTCTCCTAAGCCTGTGGTGATGGGTCCTAATTCCGGCGTGCCAATACCGTCAGGGATTTGATGTTGAACCTGTTGCAATCTTTCTGCAACCTGTTGTCTCGCCCAATATACGTCAGTAGCATCGTCAAAAACGATGGTGACGAGCGATAGGCCAAAGCGGGAAAAGCTTCGGATTTCCTTCAGTCCTGCTATATTACTGTTGGCTTGTTCTATGGGAAAAGTGACCAAACGTTCGATATCCGTCGCGCCAAAACTTGGGGCAATCGTGATAACTTGAACCTGATTGTTGGTGATATCAGGGACGGCATCAATGGGAAGTTTACTGACTTCATAGCTACCAAAGCTGATGAGTCCGAGTATAAATAGTCCGACAATAAGCTTGCGTTTGACCGCAAACTCAATAATTTTATTAAGCATAAAAACCAGTTAAAGTATGAATGTGAATCAATTACTGCATAGATGTAGAACGCAGCTTTGCTGTATTGGCTGGGTAAAGCCAAATACAGAAGTACATCATTTAATAATTAACAGGCTCTTGGCGGCTGCCAAATGAGCGAATGGAAAGCGGCAGTGAAGTCCTGCGATGGTACAAAGTACTTTTCTTTGGGAGAAAAGTAAGAGAGTTTTTTACTTGGAATTTCGATGGATTCGGGGAGGGTAGTAATGCTGAATTGCAAACTTGAATTATCGCAAGCTTTGAAGGGCAGCTTCATGTCTTTATCATAATCAGCGTCATTCACATCTTCATTGGCATAATGAATATAGATAAATGCTAAAAGCGTGAGACCTTTATTGTCATGCTTATGCTCTTGAAAATGGCTAACAAAGGCTGGAATTTTCAAAAATTGCCCCAGTTCTGTTGTGGCCAACAGATAGGTAGTTAGGAAAAACAGGGCAATGAAACGTTTCACGAGACAAAGGTACGAAACGTCGACGGGTTATTGAGAATATTTTTGCTGATTGTTTGGGGTGAGGAGAGTGTTTTTGGTCATTTTTGTGAAGAAGGATTTAGGGAAGGTGTCGGGGCGAATTCTGGAAAACCGAAATCGAGGCTAACGAGATTTTGATTGAAAATGTCTTTTGGATGGCTACTTTGCTAATCCCAGACATACCTTTCGTCATATGCTACATTGTATTTCTTTAGCATTCCTCGATACTCATCTTCAAATGCATTTGAACTGTGATGTACATGTTGATTAGCAATATAAGCAATCACGGTTTCCACATCTGATGGATTAACCGAAAATGCACCATAACCATCTTGCCAATAGAAATTTTCATAGTCAATACCTTTCGTTTTTATCCATCGGGAAGAAT
>JBDTKK010000214.1:0-4775 GCA_039935335.1 Chitinophagaceae bacterium | reverse complement strand
GCGGTTAAAGAAATGGAGCCGTTGGCAAAATGATTACACGGAGGTTTGCTCAATCCCACAGTCGCATAAATATCAGCGGGAGGAAGTATAATGAAGGCCGAATCCTTCGTACAACCACCGGTATCCCTGGCATGAATAATATGGCTGCCAGTGGTGAGTCCCGTAAAAATATTGTTGGAAGAAAAGCTGCCCGCATCAATGGCGTAGGTGTATGGAGATAGGCCGTTAAAGGCTGTTGCGGTCAAGGTTCCATCACTACCATTAAAGCACGTAGGGCTGGTGGCCACCGCACTGATGACGAGCGTATTTGGAGGTAAAAAGGTGATGGTAGTATCATAAGAACAGCCAATACTGCTAAGCGTAGAGATTTTATAAGTTCCAGTGGCAACGCTGTCAATCACGGTTCCTAACACGTTCTTGAAAGTATCGTTTACTGCGCCGCCCGTTATGGCAATCGTGTAAGGGCCAGCACCTAAAAATGGAGTCAGACTAAACTTCGCCTTATTGAGACAAGTTACTGGACGGATAAGCGAAAACCCGGGATTGGGACTCCCAAAAACCTTGATGGTATAGGCCACAGATTGCTTGCTGGAAAGCGGACAACCATCATCCGTAAACGTGACAAAGAAATTGTACACTCCAGGTGGAACACCAGTAATATTCCAAGTGAAAGTAGCCGAAGGTGAATAGCTATTGTTGCCTGTAATTACAAACGAAGAACCCGCTGGAAGTCCCGCCACTTGTATGTTTATGTGGTCTCCGTCCGCATCAGTAGGATTGATTTTAAAGGAAATAATTCCTTGCGAAGCACAAGCCTCAACACCTGTGGTGCCTAAAGTAAATACTCCAGAAGAAGCGTTGCTCACGATGCCGGTTGGCGGATTGTTACTGCAACTGCTCAACACTACAAAAGTCATTTCCCGCATGGAAGTACCCACCAATACTCCGTTTCGATATTCATTTACCTGACTTACTATCAATGCACGCTGCGCAAGGTTAGGAGTAAAGGAAATCTGGCCATTTGTTGAAGAGAAAGAATAAGTAGCTACAGCTGTTGCTAAAGGTGCTGTTGCGGTGTAGGGGAAAACATAGGAAACGGTACCTCCTTGGGTTAAGCCTGTCACCAATGAAAAACTTAGAGAGTCCAAATTTGGATCAACCGCGCCAGGGTTGTAGTTCGCGGGCTTATTAATACAAAAGAACGGCGTAGGAATGGTCGTGTAATTGACGGAAGAATTTGGAGCAAGAGAGTTGTTCAGTAAGGCTTCAAGAACTGTAGTGGTACCCGTATTGATATTGGTAATGCTGTTGGAACGTCCGGCAGCGGCACCACTCATATTTCCATAAAACTGGAACTTCCAATTGGCAGAGGTTGTATTGAGCACGATGTCTTTTGCATAGATATAGCGCTTCACACCGGGAATGGTACTGGATGGGTTACTACAATTCGTGTTGCTCGCTTGTACCGGACATACAGGAGTCACCTCAAAGCCGCTCCCTTGCTGAAAAAGCGTATCGTATTTGTATAGTGTAGCACCATTATAAATCCTAAGTTCTGCCGTCGCGCCATTCAAGGTGTAGAATGCCGAACCTCCGCAATCGCCAAACACGGTAAGTGTCACGCGGTAGGTATTTCCGCTCACCCAAGTGTAATTGAGATCCGCTCCATAAAAGTGCGAGGCTTCTGCCGTTTGCGACCCAAGGATTCCAAAAATAATTACAAGAATTGAGAGGAAATAACGTAGCGATGGCTTCATATAAAATGGAAGACTGAATAGTCTTTAAGAGTCTAAAATTAATACTGTTATTAAGACGGGAAAATTTACGAAAACGTTGGGTTGACTCTTAGGGAAATCTTAATTATTACATTCCAATGGCGAAGATAGTCGTTGGAAGGCTGATTTTTCTTATTTGCGGTAATGACTGAAAATTTTACTGTAAGAGTAGAATCACTGTATTTTAAACAGAATTGGATGAAGGTTTTTGGACAAAAAAAAAGACCTGAATTTTCAGGTCTCTTTTGAGAATAAATACTTTTTACAAAGCGGACAAAGTGTATTAATTCAACCCCGCCAATGCAGCATCAATTTTAGCATAATCAGGCTCATTGTGAGCATCCTCCAATACCTCAGCATATTGAACATTCCCTTCCTTGTCGATGACGAATGCAGAACGTTTAGCGACACCTTTAAGGCCCATCAGCCAACTATCATAAATGCTGCCGTAGGCAGTAGCTGCTTCCTTATTAAAGTCTGAAAGCAAAGGGAAGTTGAGGTTCTGCTGCTTCTTGAATTCCCCTAGCGTAAAAGGCATATCCACAGAAATGCCAAATACCTGCGCATTCATATCGTTGTAGCGGCTTAGGTTGTCGCGAAAGTTGCAAAGTTCCTTGGTACAAACACTAGTGAAAGCGGCAGGAAAGAACAACAATACCACGTTTTTACCCTTTTGGCTGCTAAGCGTTACCGCTTCTTTTTCGGTGTTGTGCAGTTTGAAATCCGGAGCGGCCTGACCTGTTTTAATAGACATTTTCTTGTTGGTTTTTAACTAATGATTGAATGAGGCAAAGGTAGTAGGCGGACCGTTTTTGACAGATAGTAGTTAGTTATTAGTAGATAGTAGATAGACCGGAGGAGGCCGGTAACAAATATCAAGACAAAAGTATCAAGACAAAAAGTAGAAAACTGTGATGTGGGGGATAGCGAATCGAAAATAAGCTATTAAAGGCGAAGTTCTAATTTAGGTTGCGTTTTCACTACTTGAGTTCTTCGTGGCAGTTCCGCCGTTGCACGGTCTCCGACCTGCAACGATTTGACAACGCCACCTTATAGCTTCAGGCAGCATGTGATTTCAATTAGAACTTAGCTATATTAAACTTATATGGACCTACATGAGGTGCCTTTTCCCTTTTGCCTTTTCCCTTTTCCCTTCCCCTCCTCCGCTGCCACATTTCTATCCTGTTTCATCCGCAAATGAAAAAATGGCGGCTTTCCCGCAAATCATTCATAGAATAAGCCATTACGCTGAAAAAATGACTGCCAAAAGAGGCTGGCACAATTGGTGCAGAAAGAGGGACACCAGTTTTCTTAACTCAATCTCTTAAAAAATAAAAACAATTATGGCACAAATCACCCCAATACACGACCGAGTTGTCGTGAAACCAAATCCTGCTGAAGAAAAAACAGCGAGTGGTATTATCATCCCAGACACTGCAAAGGAAAAGCCAATGCGTGGCACAGTCATCGCCGTTGGTCCAGGCAAACCCGATGAACCCACAACCGTGAAGGAAGGCGACAACGTTCTTTACGGTAAATATGCAGGTACCGAAATCAGCATAGACGGCGAAGACTACCTCATCATGCGCGAATCAGACATCCTTGCAATCGTCTAAATTTAAAATTTAAAATCCAAAATTCAAAAAGAGAAGACGTAGTGTTTGAAGTGTGAATCTTCAAATCATCAAATTCTCAAATCTTCAAATCAATCATTATGGCAAAACAACTTTTGTTTAATACCGACGCCCGCTCCAGAATGCTCCGTGGCGTTGACGCTTTAGCAGACGCAGTAAAAGTAACCCTCGGCCCAAAAGGTCGTAATGTGGTTATCGAAAAGAAATTTGGCGCACCAAGCATCACTAAAGATGGTGTGACAGTGGCCAAAGAAATCGAACTCGAAGACCCAATCGAAAATATGGGCGCTCAAATGGTGAAAGAAGTAGCTTCCAAAACTGCGGACATCGCGGGAGATGGAACGACTACTGCAACCGTATTGGCACAATCCATCATTCGTGAAGGCCTCAAGAACGTAGCCGCAGGTGCCAATCCAATGGACTTGAAGCGCGGCATTGATAAGGCAGTAGCCAAGGTTGTAGAAAACCTGAAAAGCCAATCTCAAGCTGTCGGTGCCGACAATAGCAAGATTGAGCAAGTAGCTACTATTTCCTCCAACAATGATAGTACCGTCGGCAAACTCATCGCGCAAGCAATGGGCAAAGTAGGCAACGAAGGCGTGATTACCGTAGAAGAAGCAAAAGGCACGGACACTACTGTAGAAGTAGTTGAAGGAATGCAATTTGACCGCGGTTATCTTTCTCCTTACTTCGTGACGAACACCGAGAAGATGCAAGTGGAACTTCAAACGCCCTACATCCTCATTTACGAGAAGAAAATCTCTACTTTAAAAGACATCCTTCCTATCCTGGAAGCCACCATGCAAACTGGTCGCCCATTGCTTATTATCGCAGAAGATGTGGACGGAGAAGCATTGGCTACTTTAGTAGTTAACAAACTTCGTGGTTCTTTGAAAATTGCCGCTGTAAAGGCTCCGGGCTTTGGTGATCGTCGTAAGGAAATGCTACAAGACCTTGCTGTACTTACCGGTGGTACGGTGATTAGCGAAGAGCAAGGCTATAAGCTTGAAAATGCAACGATTGAATATCTTGGTCAGGCAGAAAGCATTACCATTGATAAGGACAACACAACCATCGTAGGTGGTAAAGGTGAAAAAGAAAATATCACTGCTCGCGTCAACCAAATCAAGGCACAGTTGGAGACAACTACCTCTGATTACGACAAGGAAAAACTTAAAGAGCGTTTGGCTAAGCTTGCTGGCGGCGTAGCCGTCCTGTATGTAGGTGCAGCTTCAGAAGTAGAAATGAAAGAAAAGAAAGACCGTGTGGACGATGCGTTGCACGCGACCCGCGCAGCAGTTGAAGAAGGGATCATCCCTGGCGGCGGCGTAGGCTATATCCGCTCCCTGGATGTATTGAACGACGT
>JBDTKK010000213.1:0-3436 GCA_039935335.1 Chitinophagaceae bacterium | reverse complement strand
CGCATCATTTTCAAGCATATTCTGCCCAATATTGCAGGGCCAATTATGGTGATTGCCGCCGCCAATTTTGCCGCTGCTATTTTGATAGAAGCCGGCCTTTCCTTCCTAGGAATTGGCGTGCAGCCGCCCATGCCTTCGTGGGGCTTGATGATAAAAGAGCACTACAATTTCCTGCTTAGCGATAGACCCATCTTGGCCTTAATTCCCGGAATCGCCATTATGATTTTGGTGTATGCCTTCAATATTTTGGGAAACGCTTTGCGGGATGTGATGGATGTGAGAGGGGAATGAAAAGGTAAAAGGCAAAAGGCAAAAGGTAAAAGGTAAAAGGTAAAAGGCAAAAGGCAAAAGGTAAAAGGTAAAAGGTAAAAGGTAAAAGGCAAAAGGCAAAAGGTAAAAGGTAAAAATCTTGGAGGGTTTAGCATGCGAGATTTACGAGATAATTCTTCCGACAGACCCCAGCATTTTAATCAAAAAAGGAAGTGTGATGGAATTGCATCAAATGCTGAAAGGTTGGCAAAAGGAGAATTGAGAAGGAGTTTATTAGCAACGTTTGGGATGCTGACAGCCTTTCCAAATTGCACAAAAAAACGCGCCGAAGCACGTTTATTTAAAACTTGAAGTTTGCGATTTTTCAAGAAGGTTAAGGCACCTATTTATGATATTCCACGCCATCACCCAAATCCGGTAATCCATCTGATTTCGGCTTGTGTTGTTGTACTGGTTTTGGCTTCGGAGCTTGTTGTATATGCACTGGCTCTGGTCGGCGCACGACTGGTGTTGCTGCTGCCTCTGGAACGACACCATTAACCACAAAAACCTTATTCACCGATGCATCTGGATTCTTTGTTTTCAAAACAATGGTAAAGGATCCGGGCTTTGCAAATGAATAATCGGCTGATTGCCCTTTCTTAATATTATTCCGTTGAGCCGGGTCGCCCTCAATACTCCATTCATAAGATGCTGCAGTGGCTGATGCCGAAAAACTAACTTGCTGCTTGGTGTTGGCTTCACTTGGGCCAAGTATTGACATCGCTGACGACGAAGGTATTGCCATAGCACCTTGCATCACCTTAACCGTCTTTGTAGTCCTTTGGCTTCCGAAGCCTCCATAAGCTGTAATAGCCAGCGTAAAGGTTCCCGGGTTCATGTAGATATGCTTCCCGCTTTGGTCAGAGCTATATTCTCCATCACCAAAGTCCCATTTCCAACGATTAGCGCCTGCGGTATTATCCTGAAAAAGAATGCTGTCGCCAGCGTGTAAGATAGTATTGTCAGTATTCGGGCGAATCTCGAACTGGATGCTCGGAGCTTTAGAATAGTATTTGTGGTACACAAAAAAGGATAAAGATCCCAGCCAGAAAATAGCAATGAGGAGAATAATTCTTTTATCCATTATCGGAAATATTTTTTTAGAAAAAACAAAGTGAAGGGTATGGCTCAAATGTACGCGAATTGTACAAAAACTAGCCGATAGTCTCTATCAACTTGCGAAACCGGATTCATTAAAACAACTTATTAAAGCCTACTCCGAAGTTGCTTCTACTTGCCACTTCTTTAAGCCCGCACAATCCCGATATTCTGGGTCAATTTTGAGGTAATAGGTCGGCAATTTCTCCTTAATCCAGGCATCAATTGTCTCCTGCTCCTTCTGTGCTTTAGCCACATTTTTCACTTTGCTGTAATCGTCTTTCAGATTGGCTTTATGTGGGTCTGTACGGGTTTTTAGCATCACAATTCTAGCACTCAATTCTCCTGTTTGGGTTTTGAATAACTGAGGTTGTGAAATCGCGCCGGGCTTTAAACTGTCAATCATCAACGCAATTTGAGGATCCAGTTGATTCACTTCAAGTTGAGCACTTCCGGACCTTTGGTCGGTAATCATTCCACCCGTCATCTTGCTATTATCGTCCGTGCTGTATTTGCCCACAGCTTCCTGAAAAGTCATCTTCCCGGCAATTATCAAAGACCGGACGCTGTCCAGCTTCTCTATTGCCATTTTATAATCTCCATCGGTATGTTTGGGAATAATGAGGATATGCCGGAGGTCCACTTGGTCTCCTTTTCGCTTCACCATTTGGATGATATGGTAGCCAAATTTCGTCTTCACAATCGGTGATACTTCGCCGTCTTGCAATCGGAAAGCAGCATTTACAAACTCTGGGGCAAAGCCTCCATCGCGCGTCACTTCCTTATACAATCCGCCATTGTCGCGACTTCCAGGGTCTTCGCTATACAGCCCTGCCATCGTTTCGAAGCTCTTGCCATCCG
Source organism: Chitinophagaceae bacterium (assembly GCA_039935335.1). Lineage (GTDB taxonomy): Bacteria > Bacteroidota > Bacteroidia > Chitinophagales > Chitinophagaceae > UBA1952. The sequence goes on along the minus strand of JBDTKK010000213.1, from coordinate 1,165 downwards.
TCACAATTTGCTTCCGGATATCAGCAATTTTCTCGCGGGCGTATGCGTCCAATTCTGGGTTTGTAGGTGGTGCTATCACTATCTCCCCCACTTCCACAGTCGCTGGAAAAAGCGGCAAACTATCCTTCGGAATTTTATCGTAAAAAGCCTTGACATCCGCCGGTGTCACATGTACGTTCTCCAGCAATTTCGTTTTCACTTTATCGGCCATCATCTGCTCCTTTATCACATCGCGATAGTCATCTTTCAATTGATAAACCGTCTTACCACTGGCCGCTTCCAACTTTTCTTTAGAACCATACAACTGGATAAAATACCGAATTCTATTCTCCAGCATTCCATCCACTTCTTCTGAAGAAACGAGCAAACTATCGCGCTCAGCTTGCTCCACCAGCATCTTGTTCATCACCATTTGCTGGAACAAAAGGCAGCGTAGCGAATCGTTGAGCGTCGCACCGGCATTCTGGTCTTGGGCGGCTTGTTGGGCTTGCTGATCAAGCTCACTTTGCAGGATTATCTTGTTTTTACCAACTATAGCAATAATGCGGTCGGCATTCTGTGCTTGTTGCGCAAAGGCATTTCCTGTAAAAAGAAAAAGAAAAAGGAAGGCCGCGAAAGAACGAGCCAGGCGTGGGAAAAGGTTCATGAAAATTAGTACGGACTCCGCCGCAATGGCTTCAAAAATAGGCTTAGAAAAAAGGGTAGCTAAAGTGAGGATACTTTTTTAACGTTTATTCCGACCAGAAGCCTGTTCAAATATCTTCTTGGAAACACCAGAATTGTAATTGTCCGACGCATACATTATCAATGGATGCAGCTCGTAGTAAGTATTGTAGGCAGGAATTACATCAGGATGGAACTTTGTCCAAGCTTCAAATTGAGAGGCGTTTTCCGCTTTACCGAACAACCATTGATTGTAGGCATCAAAATGCCCTTCGCGCAACATGGCATCCCAATAACTGAAAAGGGTATAGGGAAATCTACTCTGATAATTGGCCATCCAATCCATGGTAAATCTGGTGCGCAGCATGATGAGGTTTTCGGTAGTAATGCCATCAGCCACCACCGGCGCGAGCTTGAACAATGTTAGTCTAGCCGCCTCTTCAAAATTATCGGCAACAGTTTCCTTTTCTTTCTTGCCAAATTCTGGTACTTCAACTATCCC
>JBDTKK010000212.1:0-3874 GCA_039935335.1 Chitinophagaceae bacterium | reverse complement strand
GGATGGCCACAAGGTGGAACTTGTGGAACTGGATACGGGATGCCACTTGTGCTGCCGTAATATTGGCGATTCCAGCCGATGATTGCATTAACCTGCCACTTAATGGGGATTGGCGATGCTGTTGCATCATACTGACTCATAGCTTCTATGCGCGGAGCAAATACGAAAACACTATCTTCCAATAACTGTGTAGTTGAGGAACTAGTCGACAAATTAATTTCAAGCGTGTAAAGTGAAGGGTATTGAGGATACACAATCACTAACTCCTTCTCTACACTTCCTCCTCGCTTTCTTTCCGTCAAAGCCGCAATATCGGACATGTATACGTTATGGATTCCAGTTCCAACTTGAAAAGTTGTTCCTAGACTAGTAACTGGGTCAAGGTCTCCATGTGTATAATAGAGTTCATTGCTTGTTGAAAGCCCATCCGCCCAAGTGATGCCATAATAATGCGTAGATGGTAGGCCACTGTATGGATTAGGATTGCTCATGTCGGTAAACATGTCAATGTGAACACCTCTCCCACAATCATTGTTAGGGCTCAATTTCAACGGATTTAGTGTTGAGGAAGTTCCAGGAAGTATGCTTGGTGTTGTGTATCCTAACGTACCCGCGCCAACTCCGGTCAACTCAAACACTTCGAAGTAGGGTGTGAATTCTGGATTGGCAGGGATGCTCGGATTGATAAGACTCCAGAAAAAAGGAGAATAGTCATACACAACGCAAACGTAGTATTTAACCGAGCTGCCGTTTACTACTTCTGCCAATACCATATCAGCACAGGTCGCGGCGGAGTCGGGCGATGTAGTTACAGGAATGGATATTTGGTTAATGCCATCATCCACCCATACATAGGATTCGGTGGGCACGCCGTATTGTGTCCAGCAATGTCTGCCATATACTATAGCCTTTAGCTTGCCAGAGAATGATTGCTGACTTTGGTCGTCGCGATAATTATACTCCAGCATATCGCAGTTAATCCAGGTATCGTTGCCTCCTGTTGGATGTACCATCCACGGCGCTGCTGAGTATTCTGGCTGCATCGCCGGTATTTTTGATTGCCCTTTGGCAAGCGGTACTATTCCCGCAAGCAGGAATAAAATCAAGACTATGCGGGAGGCTTTTCCTCCTGCCATACGCGCCATTGCCGAAGCAAGCGCGTCAAAAACTATTCTGACATTCTGTTTCATTTTGTTGAATTGAAAGGTTTGAAAAAAGAGAAAAATGCAGTCTTACAAACTGCTCTGTTATTGCGTTTTTCCTTGAAGAATTAAATTCATCCTCCTCAACCTTTCTGTTTTACTATGGCAGAATCCCGAACTAATTCTTGTTGTGTTTTACCATAAATATTGTATTTTTAAGGGTGGATAATTTGATTCTTGTTTGCAATGAAAGTTGCGGTCGCTTTCCACAGCAAAGGTGATTCGGGATACTCAAAAAAAATCTCCCCCTATGGGGAGTATTTCACTATTCTTTTGGGGAGTGGTTTGGGTATGGTATCATTTAGACACCTATTTTGCGTTAAGTGGTTGCTCGGTCAACCCGAACTTGTTTCGGGTTCTATTAATGTGATAGATCCTGAAATAAATTCAGGATGACGGACAAGAACGTGTTTGAAGTTTGTTGCCTTTTTGGTGTCTAAACCGTATAATCAGAAAAAAAGCAGCCACCGTTCGGTAGCCGCAGCAACATGGATAAACAAAAATCAATTCTCATACTTCCTAATACACTTGACAAAAAGGTCTGAAACCCCACAAAAAAAGCCACTCCAAATTCCTTTGAAGCAGCTTTTTAATTTTTAAAATCAATTCCTACCACCTGTCTCCCCGACGGTCGCCATCGCGATAAGGATTGCGACAAGGTCTGTTATAGCTGTAGCGGGAATTGTCCCACCGAGCATGACGGCGATACCTTGGTGCATCATAACGTGGATGTCTGTATGCGTATCCTCGATAGGCAACTCTTGCTGGGTAATGCGCCCTGTATCGAGGTTCGGTGATGATTACCCTGGCTCCTGGTGTTCTTACTACTATTCGTTCCATCCGCTGCTGGCGGCGATGGTGATTTCTATATCGCTGCTGCGCATTGGCTTCTTGTAAAAATCCCAGACTCAGTACGGCAATCAAAACCCCAATAATCATTCCTTTCTTCTTCATGGCTTTGTTCTGTTTTAGTGAACGTTACCATGATAGATGCAAGGCTGATGCCAGAGTTTAAATCCACTCCCTCCGATGCTGAAAAACTTCTGTTAAGCCTACTGTTTGGGTACGGGCTTTTCTGGCTGCGCCGGCTCACTTCCTTGTAGTGCTTTGGCGGGAACAATTACCACCTTGCTTTGCTTTTTAATTTTCGCCTTGAAGCTCTTCTCCATCGGAATTACCACAGTACTTGTGTCTTGAACGCTACGTTCGGGCGCAGCTTTTTGTGTCTTGAGCTTTGCTTTACTTTTAGACGAAGACTGCGCATACAAGCCTGTACTGGCAAGGCTTGCAGCGAGAAACAAGACCGTAATAATTTTTGAAGAAAGAGACATGGTGTGCGATTTAAGAAATAGACTAGCAAAACCCTACTACCAAGCTATTTGTGTGTGTCAATGACTAAGTGCTTCGCATAAAGCTCAAGCACTTCCCGTGCCTTTCCTATCTCTTCTTCACTACCATGCACCACCACTACCACGTGCCCTGCCTGAAGATGCTCATGATATAATTCCTCATGGTGCTTATTCATATTGGCAATAGCCAACGCAGAAAAAACGCCGCCACCAATAAGTCCAACATCCAAGCCAGCAACAGCTCCGGCAAGTGCACCTGCACCCACAATAATGCCAATTCCGGGAACTGCCAGCAAGCCAATGCCCGCCAAGGCACCAAGAATTGGGCCAACAACTACACCAATACCTAGACCAGTCGCCGCAATCCGCATGGGTTTCCCAAAGACGTTATCAGAATCCAGCGCTTCGCCTTCGCCGCCTTCTCCTTGTTCCATTGCGTCTGCATCCACTTTTTTTCTGGAGATGATAGATACATTCTTATCCGTGAAACCGGCAGCTTTTAATTGCTTCACAGCACCAATAGCATCGGCTTGCGTCTCATAGATTCCAATAGTTGCTTTCATTTTCTTGTTTTTGTTGGTTTTTTTTAATGCCCTTAAAAGTAGTTGATTGAAGGGGAATATTTTTGGACAGCGTAGAAAACCGATGCCACCAAAATCGGCAAATCTTAATTTCTAAAGCGCAAATGCTGCTGTCAATATTGCTTCCTGCTCCGCTTCGTGCTGCTTCTTAAATCCTGTAGCACTTGCGGCGTGTGGTGGTCGAGAAATAAGCTGCGAGAAATCAATCTCGCAATACATCTTCATGAACACAATTGCACCAGCATTTACCGGCTCTTCCTGTGCCCAAACCCATTCCGCTTTCTTATACTTTTCCTGCAAAACCTTGAGTTGCGCCGTAGGCAATGGATAGATTTGTTCCAGCCGCACAATAGCGATATCACTGCGTTTTTCTGCTTCTTGCTTCAATTGCAAATCATAGAAAAGCTTGCCGCTGCAAAGGATAACGCGTTTCACCTTTTCGGGCTTAGAAATGCTAGCGTCATCTATTACTTCCTGAAATCCTCCTTTAGTAAAATCTTCAATTGCAGAATAGCTACGAGGCAGGCGCAGATTGGCTTTCGGCGAGAAATTGACCAAAGGTTTTCTGAAATTCCACTTCAGTTGTCGGCGAATGCCATGGAAGAAATTGGCTGCTGTAGTGATGTTCGTCACCACTATATTTAACTCCGCACAAAGCTGTAAAAACCTATCAATTCTACCCGAAGAATGCTCCGGTCCTTGGCCTTCATAACCATGTGGCAGCAGCAAAACTAGCCCGCTC
>JBDTKK010000211.1:0-6321 GCA_039935335.1 Chitinophagaceae bacterium | reverse complement strand
TCAGCGTGCCTTTGCCATCTGGAGCCAACGAAGGGTCGCGCAATGACGGTGCTAGAATGCTGATTTCAGCCGTTTCCGGGTCGTGAGAAGTTGTGTCTTTATGGTATGAAGGTTTGCCAGCTATCTGAATAAACTCTTCATTAAAACCCAGTTCCGAAGGGCAACAATCCAGACCAATACTCAGGGTTACTGAAGACGAATAAAGCTCTGCATTTCGAAGTTTGTCTTTTAGCTTTTGCGGGATGACTTCTTGCGGCAACATACGTTCGTAAAGCAGTTCAATGTCGCACGCGGCAATGATGTATTTCGCGTCAATTTTATAGTTCTTGCTTTGGCGGGAAAAAGCCAATCCGGTGCAGGTTTTATGCGTTACCAAAACCTTGTCCACCTTGCATTGATAACCAATATGAGCACCATGGAATTCAGCAACGTGTTCTAACCATTCCGGTATGCGTTGTCCTCCACCAACAGGCGGCAATTGAAAATCTTTGTTATAGGCCCAGGCAATGGGAATAAGACAGGATAGCAGCTCCGAATCGGAAGCGAAAATCTTGGAAAATTTAGGCGCGGTAAAGTATTTCGCAAGACCTTTTTTTAAACCTTTCTCTCCGCTATATCGAATGAAGGGAAGGAAGGCCAGAGCAAATTTTCCGAGCTTGTGTTTGGAACCTAGTCTTTCTAAAAAAGGCATGGTTTCGCCTGATCGAAAAACATCTCTAAATTCCCTGAAAGCCTTTGCTAGCCTACGTGCAGCTTTGAAGAACTTTTCTATCCCTGCGAAATCTTCTGGAAATTCCGCCTGCCATTGACGCTTTAAATCGTCGGGATTATCAGTAAGTAAATAATCAAAGCCTTCCCCTAAAAATCGGCGAATCCTTTTCTGATTTTTTGCCTTTGGGAAATCATCCCCAAGAAGTTTGAAGGTATGCGTCACCATTCCATCTTCGCCAAACTGATTGAGCCAGTGAATGGCGGTATCGAATCGAAAATCTTTTCTTCGAAAGCCGGCGAGATAACCTCCAGGATGAGGTTCTTTTTCTAAAACGCAAATGCTTAAACCCGCTTTCGCCAAGATGGCGGCTGCGGTTAACCCCGCCACACCTGCACCAATAATGGCAACATCATAGGAAGGTTTAAAATCGGGTACGCTCAATGGATAGAGTTGGGGTTATTGTCATTAAGAGATTGCTGTCGCAAGAAATATTTTCCAAGAATATCGAACTCCAAATTAGCCGTTGAACCTTCAACTATTTGAGAAAAATTAGTGTGCTCAAAGGTGTAAGGAATGATAGCAACGCTAAAGGAATTCACGCCGACATTGAAGGCGGTAAGGCTAACGCCATCCACACAAATAGAACCCTTCTCCACAACAAGGGTCGCAAACGATTTAGGAATCTGAAAAGTATATAACCAGCTCCCATCCTGGTTTTCGCGGGAAGTACATTGTCCTATCGCATCCACATGACCTTGTACAAAATGCCCGTCCAACCTATCACCCATTCTTAGAGCTCGTTCTAGGTTCACTATATCTCCTTTCTTCCAAGTACCGAGCGACGTCTTTGAAAGAGTTTCGGCAACGGCGGTGACTCGATATTTATTAGCTAGGATCTCGACTACAGTAAGGCAAACGCCGTTGTGGGCAAGGCTTTGGTCTATTTTCAAAGAAGAAGTAAATGGACATTCTACCCAAAAATCCCGGTTGGATTCGTGGCTTTCAATTGCGGTGATAACACCTAGCTCTTCTACTATTCCAGTAAACATAAGCTTACAAAGCTACTGCCTGTATGCCGTGCCTTGATGGTAGCTTATGCCAGTATCTGTCACGACCACAAGTGAAAATTGAACCTTAGTTGTGTCGCCCAAAGTCTGAAAGACATTGCCGCTAAGCGTATCTGTTTGTCTGCACAAAATTTGTCCGGAGCCGACCGTTGTATCGGCAGAAGCTAACAGAGAACGGCTGGTAGTAAAATTTTGCTGTCCGCCTGCCGGGCAAAAACCTGTTATGTAAAACCTGGAATGGTCTATTGCAGTAAAACGAAGCGACATAGGTATTTGTCGAAGTAATTGTTGGCTACCATCAAAAATCGAATCCACGAAAGCATAATTTCCGGCAAATACATCGGCTGGATATACGCAAACACTATTGTCTGCAATGCCTGGGAAATCGCGATTGAAATTCACAGCTGTAGGGTCATTGCAATAATGACGGCTTAGGCGCGGGTCTGTTTTACCTGGAGTATCCTTGTATTTTTGGCAGGAAGACAGGAGCATTCCCCCAAATAATCCGGCGGAAAGCAAAACTGTTTTATAAAAATTCTTTCTGAAAAATCGCATTGACTAATAAAACGGAAACAAGGCAAAGCTATTGCATCGGAAAAGCTTTTCTCCTAAGAGTTTGCCAGTTGAAGGAAGCTCCTTATCTTTGCGCTCCCAAAAAACAAATAACACCAAAGGGGGTATAACCGTTATGCTGATTATCGACGCTAAAGACTGCGAAAACATAGACAAGGCACTCAAGAAGTACAAGAAGAAATTCGAAAAGAGCCGTACACTTTTGCAGCTACGTACACGTCAGGCTTTTATTAAGCCTTCTATCGTACGCCGCACAGAAATCAAGAAAGCCATTTACAAGGGTGAAATGGCGAACGGTAAGTTCGACGATTAATTTTTTTAGGCGCAAGCCTTTAATATTCTCCCCTTTCGCCGAAGTGTATCTTTGGTGGAAGGGGTTTTTCTATGCCATTAACTGAAGCCATTATAGAGTTTATCCGATACCTAAGGTTCGAGAAAAGACGCTCAGCAACTACCCTACTTGCTTATCAAACGGACTTGAACCAATTCCAAAACTATTTGTTCACGGAATACGACGGACTGGCAGAGCTCCCTGAAATTTCTCACCATCATATTCGCAGTTGGCTGGCTGATATTCAGGAGAAAAATCCAGAAACGACTGCCACGACTATCAACCGAAAAATTGCTTCGTTGAGTTCCTTTTTTAGATACTCAATGAGCATTGGCATTGTAGCCAAAAACCCCGTGAAGATGTTGCATAGCCTCAAGAAACCTTTGCGACTTCCAGTATCCTTAAAAGTTGAAGAGACCAGCCTGCTTCTTGATGAGATTTCATTTGGCGCTGGCTTCAAAGATTTTACCGATCGGCTTATTTGTTCACTACTTTATAATACAGGGATGAGGCGGCAGGAATTACTCACCCTTAGGGAAACCGATATCGCCTGGGGGCAGCGTCTACTGCGGGTTTTGGGTAAAGGGAACAAAGAAAGAATGATACCGGTGAGCGAGGTTATTATCGACGATTTGCGGCATTATATAGGCGAGAAAAAGCGCATTTTTGAAAAGCCGGACAGAGAATTTCTGTTGGTTTTAGAAAGTGGAAAAGCCTTGTATGCAGGTTACGTTTACCGAGTAGTACATAGCCGTCTTGGCGAGGTAACCACGCAGGATAAACGCAGTCCACACGTGCTTCGGCACTCCTTTGCGACGCACCTGTTAAACAATGGGGCCGATATACAAGCCATTAAAGACCTTTTGGGGCACAGTAGCCTCGCTGCTACGCAGATATATACCCACGTGGATATAGAGAGATTGAAGAGCGTACACAGCGCGACTCATCCTCGAGAAAGTGGAAATGAATGAGCATTCCAAATAGACCCTTTTCATAACCCAAAAAGTATTGCCTCTTTTTCCCACTTCTACAACTTGAATTGGTAATCTGAATTAAAAAATGAGTAGCATTGGAGTGGATTCTAAGAATGCTTTTGTAACTTTTCAATCCAAAGGAATCATAGCCTATTAGAAGACGCGTACTTTAATTTTTCTTTTCACCAAATCCAAGAATCCATGAACGTACAGATCAGGACAGTTCATTTTGATGCCGACGCACGGCTCACAGAACGTATCAACCAGAAGATGGAAAAGCTGCGCACTTTTCACGATAAGATTGTGGACGTAGAGGTGTACCTCATTCTCGATAATATCGGCCACACGATAAAAGACAAGATTGCGGAAATCAAAGTACACATCCCCCGCCATTCCTTCTTTGTAAAGCACCAGTGTAAGACCTTTGAGGAGTCTTTCGACTTTGCTTTTGATAGCATTGTCAACCAAATAAAACGCCACAAAGAGCGCCGCCAAACGCCTCCCGTTGGCCTTCCTCAAGAATAAATTATCCACATTCCCCAAGCCGGCTTTTGCACTATCTACCGCATTAGTCGGCTTTTTCTGTACTAAGCCTTGCGGCCTAAAAGGGAAACGCTTATTTTGCAAAGATTTTTGACGCCATTGCGGCGCGCATTCGAAACTATGAATACACGATACACAAAGTTTTTTATTGGCCTTTTTGCAAGCCTTGCCTTCGTAGCCTGTAAGAAAAATTATAGCAAAGACGACTTGCTAACTCCAAAAAATACAGCCAGTCTTTTCATCTCCAGTCAAAGTGGAATTGTGTATGCGCTAAACCCCACAGATGGGTCTAAAAAATGGGAATTTTATACTGGTTCTACAGTAAGCGGAACACCTTACATCGCTAACGGTAATCTCTATGTAGTATCTGAAGATGGCTACCTCCATAAGCTAGACCCCAACACCGGCGCGGAAATCAAGAAATTCAACTTCAGTACCAGCATCGTCACCTCCCCAATTGGCGATGGTAATTACATTTATTTCGGTGGCGGCAATGGCCAGTTTTTCTGCTGGGATATTGTAAATGATGTCGTGGCTTGGACATTCACAGCAGGTGGTGCAATTCGCTCTTCTGCAGCAATAGAAGACAGCAACATCGTATTTGGTTGCGACAATGGCAGCGTCTATGCACTCTCTAAGAAATTTGGCACGAACACCTGGACATGGCCTTCCCCAAGCGGCACACAATTCTACTCCTCTCCCGCTGTGAACGGCGACCGCATATACATTGGTGGCTACGATGGCTCTATGTACGCGCTACGCGGCTCTGATGGCAGCATGCGCTGGTCTTATCAAACAGGAGGCTCTATCCTATCCTCTCCAGTTTCTTATGGTGGCAACATCATCTTCGGATCCTACGATACCAAGCTTTATTGCATTGACTCTGGTAGTGGATTGCCGCGCTGGATTAATAAAACCAACGACAGAATTACTTGCTCTCCCTATGCCGCCGACCAGATTATTTATGTAGGCAGCTACGATTATTACCTCTATGCTTTCCACATCATCACTGGTGAATTGCGCTGGAAAGTGAAGACCGATGGCTTGATAAAATCTTCTCCATTGGTACACGACAACACAATCTTTTATGCAGGCTACGACCGCAACGTTTATTCCTCCGACACTGCGAAAGGTGTACTGAATTGGAAGAGAGATCTCGATAACACAATCGATGCTTCGCCTGTTTTACTGGACTCCAATGGCAAGGCTTTTTACCCAAGCATTAGCGGAGCAGGACCATACTAAGACAAAGACTTTTTGTTGAAAAATGGCACGGCGAGAGTCGTGCTTTTTTTTTGAAGTTTCTGAAAAAGCACAGCCAGCACGTCTTTCTGTTACTTAAACTCGGTCGATGATTGAATCTGCCGAAACCACAACGCTCTACTTAAATATCACGTCCCAACACTTTTTGCATTTTTCATTTTGCATTTTTCAATAAAAATTGGGGCATCCCGGAGTCCTGCCACAATCGATATCGATTGTATAATCGTTGAAGCCGAGGCAGGTCTCCGGGCGGGCTATGCGTTCCAATCTTTTTGTTCGCCAAGAGCTTTCACTTCAAATATGTGCCTAGTCGAAGGCGAACAAAAAGGATTTCCACTTCTATCCCTATGCCGTGTAGCATAACGGAACTGCGTAATTTTCTGCCGAATAAGTACCGGCTGCAGCAAGCTCAGCTATCGGAAATTGGCGACGCTATGTTCTACACAGGCAAAGGCAAGGCGTCCCCATTTTTGGCCAAGACCAAGCCCAGCCTGTACTGTTGGAAAATCGACATCCCCTACATTCTACAAAATACGTCCCAACACACTTTTACCTTTTGACTTTTAACTTTTACCTTAAACTTTCGTCCCCTTCATCGCAGCCCTCAAAGCCGTGTCCATCAAGCGTTCCGCGAAAGGTCGGGTAGCATCATTCATAGATTCAGTAGCATGCTGAATGGCATTTTTATCGTTGGATTTTATGGCTTCCAAAAGCGCAGTTTCGTGCGCGTGGGTCAGCACAATTTCTTCTTCCGTCATCAAGTCCCGATGCTTCTCTAAGAAACGTTTTGTGGTGTCCAGCATTTGCGCCGCTTCGGTTTTTGCCTCCACCAAGGCACGTGTATTCATGTCGTCCTTG
>JBDTKK010000210.1:0-4817 GCA_039935335.1 Chitinophagaceae bacterium | reverse complement strand
TCGATGAGGCAGACCGCATGTTGGACATGGGCTTTATCAATGACGTGAAAAAGGTGATTACCCGCATTCCTGAACATCGCCAAACCTTGCTTTTCTCGGCTACCATGCCGCAGGAAATTCAAAGCCTTGCCAACAGCATTCTTCGCAATCCACAAAAGGTAGAAGTAACTCCTGCTTCTTCCACCGCAGACACCATTGAGCAGAGTATTTATTTCGTAGGGAAAGGAGATAAAAAGGCTTTGTTGCATCATGTGCTGCAGAATCCTGAAATTAAAAACGCACTGATTTTTACCCGTACCAAACATGGCGCAGATAAGGTGGTTAAAGACTTGCAGAAAGCAGGGATTTCCGCAGAAGCCATTCATGGAAATAAGAGCCAGAATGCCCGCCAGCGTGCATTATCCAACTTTAAAGAAGGGAAAATCAGGACGCTGATTGCTACCGATATCGCCGCTCGAGGAATAGACATTGACGAGCTTAGCCATGTAATTAATTTTGAACTTCCAAACGTACCCGAAAGCTATGTACACCGCATTGGGCGTACCGGGCGTGCGGGACTAACAGGCAAGGCTATTGCTTTTTGTGATGAAGAAGAATTACTGTTCTTAAAGGACATTCAAAAGGTAATTGGTAAGCAAATTCCAGTGGAGGAAAACAATCCTTATCCGATGGATAGAAGCCAGAGCACATCGTTTACAAAGCAGCCGCAAAAGAAAGGTGGCGGGCACAAAAACGGCCGTAGATTCACCGGCACCAGGCATTCGTAGCCAAGAAGGCATCATTTTTAGAGGGAAGCAGGTAAACATGGATTATGAAAAACCTGCTTCCCTTTGCTATTATCGCATTTCTTGCCATTGTCTCCTGCAAAAAAGACGGCAATAACACCGCCAATACACCTGCTAATTCCAGCTATAAAGACTCTGCTGTCACGGCTTGGTTTCAACGAACGAGCGGCGTTACGGCTGCGGATGGCGCATTGAGTGTGGCACTTAGTAATGGTAAGAGTTTGTTCCTTTTTGGCGACAGCTATATCGATAATTATGACCCCGTCACCAAGACTGTACCTTGCCTTTTCCAAGTAAGAAGCGCAGGCTTACTTGTTGACCCGGCAAATCCCATCAACGGCGCTGTAACCCTTACAGGAAGCGGTTCTCCGAAATCGTACTTTGCTTTAGGCACAGACAATAGCTATTGGTTTTGGCCAGGCACTGGATACCAGCAAGGAGACACGGCTTACGTCTTTATGAGTCGCCTCCACCTGACAGGCACAGGTGGTAGTTTTGGATTCGAAGGTGTCGATTCGCAATACGTGGCCAAAATCAAAGTTCCTGAAATGATTGTAGCAGGATTTGCTTCATTGGGTTCTCGAATGAAAATCACTTTTGGTCATGGCGAGGTGCATGAAGGCGGATTTTATTATGCTTATGGCACGCGCGATAATGGCTTCGGCAATGATGTATTCGTAGCTCGATATCCCGAGAATAATATTTATGCAGCCTGGGAATATTTTAATGGCTCGGGTTGGAATACGGATATCAATACCGCAGCGAAAATTTATAGCGAATTCACCAGTTCCTTTCATGTCTTTAAACTGGCAGGAAAGTACGTGTTGCTTACTACGCAGTTCAGCGTGGGCTGCGACCAAGGAAAGGAAATTTATAGTTACACTTCAAATAGTCTTACAGGCCCATTTTCCAATAAAAAAATGATTTGGACTGTGAACGATACACTGCAAGGCCATTACCCGTTTTTCTACCTTGCTTATGCACATCCCGAAATCGACAATGGAAAACAGGAGTTGCTCGTCACCTACTGCATCAACGGCTATGGCTCTTGCGTGAATACCTGTATCAACAATCGGCTTGATCCAAACATGTATCGGCCGCGCGCCATTCGCGTTCCGTATTCTGTAATGGGCTTGTAGCAATAGGTTCAGCGTAATTAGCGCGTAGCCTTAACTTCGCCCCCGTTACATAAAAATTTTCTTTTCAAAATCATGAATCTTCACGAATACCAAGCGAAGGAATTACTCAAGAGATACAATGTTCCCGTACAAGACGGCATAGCTGCACAAACCGTTGATGAAGCACTTAAAGCTTATGACGAAGTAGCTACCAGCAAGGGCGCAAAATTTGCCGTTATCAAAGCGCAAATCCATGCCGGCGGTCGTGGTAAAGGAACGATGAAAGAAGTGCCGACACAGCATGGCGTTCAAGTAGTGAAAAGTGCCGATTTGGTTCGCGAAGTGGCTAGTCATATTTTGGGCAATACCCTCGTAACTATTCAAACCGGTGAAGTGGGAAAGAAGGTGAGTAAAATTCTGGTAGCTCAGGACATGTACTATGATGGTCCTAGTGAGCGTCAGGAGTTTTACCTCTCTATTTTATTGGATCGTGCGAGGAAACAAAACGTAATCATGTACTCTACCGAAGGCGGTATGGACATTGAAGAAGTAGCACATAGCACCCCCGAAAAAATCTTTAAAGAGTGGGTTGCACCCGGCATGAAACTTCAGGCGTTTCAGGCACGTAAAATCGCTTTCAATTTTGGCTTGAGCGGTGATGCTTTCAAGAACATGGTGAAGTTTGTAGGTAACCTCTACAATGCCTACACAGGTCTTGATTGCGGTATGCTCGAAATAAATCCACTTTTCAAATCTGCCGATGATAAGATCATTGCCGTGGATTGCAAAATGAATGTGGACGATAACGCACTTTTCCGCCACAAGGACATAGAAGCGATGCGCGATAAAAGTGAAGAAGACGCGACAGAAGTGGAAGCTGGCGAATACAATCTGAACTATGTGAAACTTGACGGAAACGTGGGTTGCATGGTCAATGGCGCGGGGCTTGCAATGGCTACTATGGACATGATTAAGCTCGCTGGCGGCGAGCCAGCAAACTTCCTGGACGTAGGTGGTACGGCAAATGCACAAACCGTAGAAGCTGCTTTTCGCATCATTCTGAGTGATCCGAATGTGAAGGCCATTCTCATCAATATTTTTGGCGGGATCGTGCGTTGCGATCGCGTAGCTGCTGGTGTGATTGAAGCTTACAAAAACCTGGGCACCATTAACATCCCGATCATCGTTCGCCTGCAAGGCACAAATGCTGAAGTAGCCAAGGAATTGATTGACAATAGCGGCTTAAAAGTGAAGAGCGCAGTATTGCTGAGCGAGGCTGCTACAGCGGTTCAGGAAGCTTTGAAAGGGTAAGTTTTTATTCTTGTGCCTTTTGTCCGCTGCGGTGGACGAATACTAGTAACCCCGAATAGCAACTCGGGGAAAAGGGCAGGATTTTATAAAACGCCTTCGGGATATTTCCGGAGGCGTTTTCTTTTGAAAAATTTCTTCGAAAAAATATTCGAAAATTCAGCCGTTAAAATCCCGTTGGCGCAATTCTTTACTTTTGACAAGCTTTAAAAACTTTCTTTCTGTGAATATCCATTGCATTCCCGGCCTCGGTGCCGACCATCGCGTTTTTCAAAACCTCACAATTAAAAATGCCCAACTCCTGCCCGTTGCGTGGCCTTATTTTGATAAGCACGACGAGATGAATTGCTATGCGCAAAAGATTGCGGCTACCATTCCTGAAGGACCTGATGAAGTGATTTTGGGGATGTCTTTCGGGGGTATGTTGGCTTCAGAAATCAAGCGAATACGACCAGAGCAAAGAGTAATTATTGTCTCCTCGAATAAGAAGCCTGATGAGCGTCCTGACATGGGACGATTCTTTAGCTTTATTGGGAGGAATGGACTGATGCCTTTTGGCCTAGCGAAATATGCCGGCAACGTACTTTACAAACGTTTTGGTGCAACAACAAAGGACGAAAAGGACTTGCTCCGTTCTTTCTTCGAAAATACGGATGCGCACTTTTTTAATTGTGCCATGCGCTCCATTTTGGACTGGCAAACCCGTACCGAATTACCGCCTGGCTTGGTGCATATTCATGGCACTTCAGACCAGATTCTTCCTCCCGAGCATATCCATGAGGCTCATTGGATAAAGGGCGGAGAGCATATCATGATTTTTAATCGCGCAGATGAAGTAAGTGCCTTAATCAACGAACATCTTGCGTTTTGAGAAAGATTTTTACCAAGGAAATTGACACTCCAGTCGGCCAAATGATTGCTGGCGCAAATGACGATGGGATTTGTCTTTTTGACTTTTTACATCGCACATCATTGCCTACAATTAAAACTAGAATCGGTGCTTTTTTAATGTCAAATTTTGAAAAAGGAAATCATCCTTTTTTTGAAAAATTGGAAGAGGAGTTGGGAGAATACTTTGCCGGCACTCGACAGGGATTTTTGCTTCCCTTGCAGCTTTGCGGCTCGTCGTTTCAAGTAGAGGTTTGGCGAACGCTCCAAACTATTCCATACGGTTCTATAAGCACTTATTTGAAGCAAGCACAAGGTCTGGGAAATGAAAAAGCTGTTCGGGCTATTGCTACTGCAAATGGCATGAACGGGTTGGCAATTCTGATTCCTTGTCATCGGGTTGTAGGCACCAATGGCGTGCTCACAGGCTATTCCGGCGGATTGGCCGCAAAGAAATGGTTGTTAGAGCATGAGCGAAAAAATGCAGGACTGTCGATGCAGACGAGTTTGTTTTGAGTATTATTTTTCAAGATTTCCAGCGATTTTTCTCCACCTATCTTTGGCTGGAACTACAAGCCGGATTATCGCGCCATCAATGAAAATTTGTTGGGGAGGAAAGTCCGGACAGCATAGAGCAGCGCACCAGCTAACGGCTGGGATTCGCGGAAGCGCGAAGACAGAAAGTGCCACAGAAAATGACTACCCGCTACGGCGGGAA
>JBDTKK010000209.1:0-8914 GCA_039935335.1 Chitinophagaceae bacterium | reverse complement strand
GGCAACGCAGTGGCGGCTTGCACTGGAAGAAGCCACCGGAAATGACTGGACGCAATTCTTCAACGAATGGTATTATCGCGGAGGTCATCCGCAGTTGAAAGTCAGCTATCATTTTGATGATGTTGCTTGCAAGCTTCAGGTAAATGTTCGCCAGATCTCTTCGCCCGATTCGAGTTTTAAATATGTGCTTCCTCTGAAGACTGCGCTGATGTTTGGGGCGAATGATGTGCAGCTTTTCGACTGGAAAATTGCGGACAAAAACACCAACTTTTCCTACAATTATAAAAACAATCAGCGTCCTCTTATCATACCCGATGCCGGACACTTTTTACCTGGAATTATTACGGAAGACAAGCCTTTGGATGATTGGATGAAGCAGCTAAAATGGAGCGATAACTATATCAGTAAGGTGGAAAGTATTGATGCTGCGATTAACGCCGAAAGTCAGCCAATGTCGATAGAAATTGTGGCTGCCGGAATGGAAGATAAATTGCCTGGAGTCCGCGCCTATGCCTTCTCCCAAGCTGCTCGCATCTCCCGCGAGTCTTGGAAAACGCAGCTTGCTGCAAAGATTACCTATGCCTTGGAAACAGAGAGTAATAACAAGGCTCGTGCGGCGGCGCTTTTGCTTGCAGGAGCATGGAAACAGACTAAAGATGAAGGTCAAATTCTAAAGGCTGTTACCGACCAGTCCTACGTGGTTGGTGGCGCGGCTCTTGCGGCAATGCTGCAAATAGACCCAGATCGCGCCTATGCTTTGGCGGAAAACCTGCGGGATACCCAACCTAAGAACGCCTTGCTTTATGCAGTTTGGGCTGCGATTGTGACTAAAGGAAATCCAGGAGATATTGCGCGTTTTGAGGAAATGGCACCAACATTTTACGGTGGTACCAAAGTTGCTTTCGCTAATGTGCTAGATGAATATGCGAAGGCGGTAACAGACAACGTCATCTTTGAAAGAACGCTGAATCTGCTTCTGAAAATGTCCACAGACGAGAGCATCAAAAACTATCGCTTTTCGATTGGTGCAAATCTGGTTTCCATCCAGCGGTATTACCAGAAATTGGTGGACGAAAAGAAGGACAAATCTGGCGAGGCTGCTGTGCGGCTAACCATGGCGAAACGCAGTACCCTCACACTTTTCGCCGCAGAAAAGGATTTGGATAATGTGCGGAAATGGAAGGTGATGGGGCGGTAATACTTCAACAAGAGCTCAAAGTAAACGGCGATAAAATAGCCCCTGCGATAATCTTAAAAAAGAGGAATATTCTAAGTCGATAGCTTTACCTTATCGGCCTTCGGGTATAGTTGAAGCGAACTAAAGTCGCTCTTCCAAAGGTCCAAATCATACAGTTCTCCGAATTGGTTTGTGGACAGCGTTATCAGCACATCGCGGCCGTCCGCGTCCTTATAATCCGCTTCCACAAGGTCGTTTGCATGTTCCCCTTTTGCCGATAATTGGAGGCTTCCACTTCCCGGTTCGCCCAAGTTTTCCACTTCCTGCGGAATTTTATAGCGATTTCCGTCTTTCACGAAGCTTAGTAAACGCTCAATCAGTGCTCGCTCTTCTGGTTTTATTGGTCGTAGTGCCATGGGAACTGAAAAGTAGGGCAAATTCAATAATTCGAATGCCTGCTACGCGACAAACCCGTAATTATTCGTCGGTCGGCAAATCCTAATAACTACCTTCAAAATCTTACGCTCGGATGGCTGTCGCCTTTTCCCTAAAAACTATGAAACTCACTATTCTCGCTTATTTATTGTTTGCCTGCTCGGCGGCACATAGTCAAACACGACAAAGTCCAATTACCATTCTTGATTCCAGCCATGATTGCAGCATCCGTGGAATGAGTATTCCCAGTAACCGTGTGATCTGGATTAGCGGCAGTAATGGACATGTGGCAAAATCAACAGATGGCGGTAAAACATGGAAATGGATGCTTGTAGCGGGCTATGAAAAAACGGACTTCCGCGCAATCCACGCTTTTGATTCGACGAGGGTAATTATTATGGGTGTTGGTAATCCTGCGTATATCCTGAAGACGAAGGATGGCGGCCAAAGCTGGAAGCTGGTTTATACCAAAGACACTGTCGGCATGTTCCTCGACGCGATGGATTTTCGGAATGAGCAAGAAGGTATTTGCATTGGCGACCCGATAGATGCGGGTGGCGGAAAGAAGAAATTCTTTGTCATTCGCACACACGATGGTGGAGATACTTGGCAACAACAATCTCCATCGGTAACACCTGTAGAAGGAGAGGCGGTTTTCTCTGCAAGCGGCTCAAACATTGCCTTGCTCGATAGCAAGGATTTTGACTATGCTTTTATTTCCGGTGGGTCAGCATCCAACCTATATCTGATTGGCAAGCTGGGCAAGGCCAACAAGGTTTATCCGCTGCGCATCAATAAGGGAACAGAAAGCAGCGGTGCGTTTTCTATGGCGACAGACGGCAGGAATAAATTCTATTCCATCGGTGGCGATTACAAAAACCCTGATGAAGCGAAGGATAATTTTGTCTGGACTGCCGATGGGGGTAAAAGTTGGCAAACTCCGCTCGGGGCGCAACCTTCGGGCTATAGAAGTTGTATCCGTATTATTAAAGGAAAGCAGATGGTAGCCTGTGGTACCAATGGAGTGGATGTGTGCGATGAACCCAATAAATGGCGGCATATTTCGGCGGAAGGATTTAATGTTTGTAGGGTTTCGCTGGATGGGAAGATGGTGTTTTTTGGGGGTGGGAAGGGGAGGGTGGGGAGGATGTGAGGGTTTAGTGTTGGACACGCTCAAGAGCAGGCAATCTAAATCTATCACCTAAATCTAAAAGGGTATTTTTTTTGATTAACTTGGACTATGGTATATGATTTACTCAGACTAGGGGACCTGGAACATGATTTACGATACATTTTCCAGAAAATAGAACTTATGTATGACGTTAAGATTACACCGCCTACTATTACCGTAAGAAGTTTGATGAAAGGGGATATGGAGAATTTCTGGGCTTCTAATGAAAATACAGCGGAGTTTAATCACCTAATACCATCGTTTAAGAGTTTGCATCGGGATATGTACTCCTTTATTGAATCGTTGTGTAGATTAAGAGACGGCTCTTACGATTACCTCGCGTTTGAAAATCGTTTTGAGTATTACAAACAATTCAGGGAGCTAAACAATAAATTCAAACACCCCGAAAAGAAATCGATTCAAGTAGTACTAACCAAGGTGGTAATGATCTTCGATAGTACGTTCGAACTCTATTGCAACTTCATCTATGACCGAACTGATAATATCTATGTGCCATACAGCGGATTTATAATCCTATTTTACGATTTACTACTCCATTTGAAAGCGATAGAGTTGAGACCAGAACACGAGGAGTAACCGAAGAAATTCCTCATCATGGTTTACTATACCAAATGCCGTGCTTTTGTTATGTCCGAACCCATATTAAGTTCGGTTTCACGGTTCCGGAAATTTCAAAATGATATTATAATGCAGATGCAGAAATACTGGCATGGTGCTGATATTTAGCTGTTCGCCGAATGGGTTTTCGGCGAACAGCTTTTTTATAAATAAAGCCTTTAAAATCGATATAATGCTCGCACAAAGACGATTATTACCTTCTATTATCCTAAACCGTCACCACCCCTCAACTCCCTGCTCCTGCCTGCACCGCGTGCCCCGCATTACTCCTTCCCGCGCGGCCACGAAGCATATTGTCATACTGCTCGATAATTGTATTCAGTTGACTTATCACGGAATCCCATGAAGCTTTGTCGGATGAAAGCAACTGGTTGGCATCAATCAGCTTGCGTAGCGCGTACTATGCCTGAGTAGTCTCTGTGCGCTTGGCTTTGATGGAGTCGGGCGTATCTGTAGCAGCCATTTCTCCGATGCGTGGAGGTAAAGTAGAAGTAGGGTCAGGAAATCGGCTTAGGCCCGTAGGGTCGTAGGTATGGTAGCACAGCAAATAAGGTTTATTTGGCAAGGCCCGTAGGGCCGCAGGTTTGGTTGAATCATTCTCAATCGATATTTCCCCCAATAAGTTTCATTCATAAAATTCAAACAGATACCGCGCATCATACGCCAACTCGTGTGCTTCCAACATCCCTATATATTCCTCCTTAAATGTCTTGCGGCGATGATGGTGTTCTTGGTTGATGATATATTGAATCACCTGGTGTCGTTGCGACCGTGAATGCGCGAATGCACCATACCCTTCTTGCCAATTAAAATGCTCCTGCACAAGGCCATTGTCATTTATCCAACCCGAACTTTTGCTTTTCACAACGCTTAGCACATCGCAAATCTTTTGGGTGGGTTTTAGTTCAAAGAAGATATGCACATGGTCTTTCCAGCCACCCACGGCAAGTGCGTAATCCGTTTCGGAGGCGAGAACACCCGAAATGTATTGGTGGAGGCGGCCACGCCAAGGGGCGAGGATGATGTTTTCGCGCCGCGCAACCGCGAAGACAGCATGAATAGGAATTTGGGTAAAGGTATTTGGCATGAGGTGGATTTTTGGATTCAAAGCTACCAAACCTTTGGTTCTGCGGGACTTTAAAGATCTTGTTTTTTCTACCAAACCTTCGGCCCTACGGGCCTTTACAAAAAATTTGTCGTTCATTCTACCAAACCGGCGACCCTACGGGCCTTTAAAAACCTAGGCGATTCTTGCTACCAAACCTTCGGCCCTACGGGCCTTTACAAAAAACTTGTCGTTCATTCTACCAAACCGGCGACCCTACGGGCCTTTAAAAACCTAGGTGATTCTTGCTACCAAACCTACGGCCTTACGGGCCTTTACAAAAAACTTGTCGTTCATTCTACCAAACCGGCGCCCCTACGGGCCTTTAAAAAAAACTTGTCGTTCATTCTACCAAAGCTTCGGCCCTACGGGCCTTTGAAAATCTAGGTGATTCTTGCTACCAAACCGGCGACCCTACGGGCCTTTACAAAAAACTTGTCGTTCATTCTACCAAAGCTTCGGCCCTACGGGCCTTTAAAAACCTAGGTGATTCTTGCTACCAAACCTTCGACCCTACGAGCCTTTAAAGGCCTTCCCAGAAAAGCCGTGTAGGATTCCATAATGTAGGTTGTGAATGTAGCATTCAGTTTCCTTGCGCAATTTCCGGTGCCGCTACCATAGCCGGGTGTGGAAACTGAATGCCATTTTGCAATAAAACATCATAAACGGCTATCATCGCATTGCTTCTGATTGAGGATGCCTCGGCAATCTCATTTATCCAAAACTGAATTTGTATTTCAATGGCAGCATTCCCAAACTGTTGCAGGGATATTGAGGGCGCAGGGTCTTGCATAATCTTTTCATTGCCGGCTAGCGCCTGTACAATCCATAGTTTCACCTGCTTGACATCAATCTGATACGGAATCCCAATCGTAAACTCTACACGACGCTGCCTATCGTGCAGAGTCCAATTGGTAACGTGTTGACTCAACAAGTCTCCATTCGGAATGATAATGTCTGCCCCTTCATTATTGCTGATTTTACTACTGCGCACGCCGATTTCCTTGACAACGCCAATTTTCCCTGCAACCTCTATCGTGTCGCCTATTTGCAGCGGCCGTTCAAATGCCAGGATTATACCCGAAACAAGGTTATTTACAATGTTCTGCAATCCAAACCCAATGCCGACCCCAAGGGCGCCTAACATGATTGATAGCTTACTCACCGGCACTCCCGCTGCCGCCACAGCCACACTAAAACCAATAGTCCAGGTGGCTAACCTTATCAGCAGCATCATGGAACCAATACGGTTGCGTTTGCCTGTATTGATTGTCTTATTATTTCCAAAAAAGAAATTAATAATTCCGGAAATGGTGGAGGAAATCCAAATGATGAAAATAAAGACAGCGACACTTTTGAACGTAAATGCCATACTTCCAACACTCCTTGTCTTATTAAAAACAGAAGCGAGCGTATTTGTCATCGCATCGAAGAGTGTGAGATTCCGGGAAAGCGAAAATGTAAATGCCAGGATGGCGAGTATCCACAAAGTGCGCAAAAAGCGATCTTGCATGTTCTTAAAATCAATGAAATCCGAAAAGCGACTATCCTGATAGGCTTCTGACTGTAGATAAATGGCTTCTAATACCATCGTGCAGAAAATCTTCAGGGAAATACCCAGCATGAGGCATTGGATAGCACTGACACCAAATATTTTTGCAAGGGATGCACGACCTGTAATATTAAAATAAATAGAAAGAGTGACCTGCGCGAGGGTAAAAATGAGCAGGGCTTTAGTGACGGGCGATTCGGGAAGATTAATAAAATTTGGCTTTTTGCTACTTAATATTTTTATGCAAATTAGTCCCAGCGCAATGCCCGAAATAAACAGTTCCCATCTTTCCCCAAAAGATGAATCTATGAGCAAGTCGTCCCAGGCATATACAATCCATAACACACTTAAAACTATCCATAAAACTTTGGACCGTTCTGTTAAGTACGGATAGAGAAGCCAACTAAGCGCAATCAGTCGTAATAACTCTAAGGTATGCATCAGGGACATGGGCGCATTGCCGAAGAAAAAGGGTAAGTAGGTGAACAATGCCATCAGGCATCCAACCAACAGATTCTTACTCAAAAAGTGCATTGGAAGGAACACACTTTGGGCATTTTCCTGTAGTCTAATACGTCTTAAATTCAATCCAATCCAAATAGTAAAGAAAAGAAAAACAAGTAATCCTAGGATGACTGTATTCCAATTATTATTAAGGTAAATGCCAATAATTTTCACCGATCTTTTTAAAGCAAGACCGGCACTTTCCGCAAATGAGCTTTTATATTGATCTATGGGAATGTTGAGTAAGGGAGGCTGTTCCCTTCCCCACATGCCTAATTTCAGCGCAGTTGTGAGATACTGCATATCCGAAATAATATCTGTGGCTTGTAATAAGCTTAGAGAGATTCTATTTCTCAATAAATTTACCTTGGAAATAGATTTTTGTTGTAGTACGTCGAGCTTGCGACCTTCCTCGTGGATATCTTCAATTTGCTCAGAAAGTATGGTGTCGGTGCTCGGGATATTCCCAAACGTATCATTTAGAATCTTCTTTATTTCGGCATTACTGCTCGTAAGCTCTCTACTGTAATCAGTAAGAACGGATTGATCGGAGGAAAGGCCACGCGATATTTCCTTCAAGATAATAAGGCCGCTATTAAGGCTTCTTAAATTCATCTGGCTGCCTCTTTCCTCCAATCTCCTTTTAAACCCAGACACCCGTTTCTCTATGTCAGGCAGGTCTAAGGAAATTTGTGTAACGTCGAATTTTCGATTCAGGAAAAACGAGGTGCGATCAATCGTAGAGGTGTACGAAGCAACTTTCATAATCAACTCCGGCATCGTGCTGTCACTACTTTTCAGTGCGGCATTAATAAATCTTGTATTTCGTAGGCGAGATTGTGCATCGGCGGGCTTGCATGAAGCTACCATTATTAGTAGCGCCGCAGCAATGCCAATACTTTTTTTAAAAAACGATAAAGACATTAATTTCTCTCTTTTTAGTGTTTATTAATTTGAAATACGGCCAGACTTACCGTAGCATATTTCTGCGAAGTAACGGCAGGTGGTTGGTTGCGTGCCGATAGCTTTTGCTACATCTAGTTTCAGCAGCATTACACGCATCAATGCCAGCGCGCCCCAAGGCGTAATCTCGCGATTCGTATAGCTGATTTCAAATTTGCCGTCTAAATGCATTGAAAATCAATTAGTTTCTATTGATCCGCAATAGAAAAGCCTTGGAAAGTTACACTTATTGCAGCATCTGGGGTAAAACAATTTGGAATGGAGCGCCTGTAGGGTGTCTTCTTCAACGCGGGTTGTATCCTCATTTAAACACAATTGGAATCCGTCAGCAGTTTGAAAGGGGGTGAATAATAGACGATTCCTGATTCCATGTATCATTGACGCATTATGCCTTCGCTATTTGAGAACATGAGTGGAAAGAAATAAAAGCCCCTTTTCCAGACCCCTGAGGACAAGTGCCAGGGCGGCGGGCTCACACTCCGGCGAACGCTATCGTTGAATAATAACACGCTTGACTTCTTGACTACCTTCGGCAGCAATGATAAATGCATACATCCCACTGGCAAGATTACTGCTTAGGGGTATTTTAATAATAGCTGCTGAGTTAGTCGGTTGAACTTTATTGGTATAAACTACCTGCCCAAGTGTATTGTATAAGCTGAGGGAAACGACTTTGCCAATAACAGAGGCATCCCAAGTTACATTTAGGGTCAAATCGTTATTCGCCGGATTAGGGTATAGCACAATTGTTCCTATTTGGTTGTAAGTTCCACTATGTGATGGAACTCCCTGACTAGTATTTTGAGCTATTTTGGCCAGAAAAGCCCCACCAAATGTCGTTTGAAAGGCTCCAGGAGTAGCTAATCCAGTAAGGGATGAAGTAGTGCCCGCTGCATAAAGGTTGTAATTGCCATCTACTGCGCAAGTTCTTATATCATCATCTCCGGTACCTCCGTAATACGTGCCCCACAAAGGGTTGCCGGCACTATTAAACTTCACTATAAAGGCATCATAATCGGTACCTTTTCCTGCATAGCTATTTTGAAAGCCGTTAAATGCAATACCAGTTGTGGACTTTGTTCTGCCTTCTATATAGACGTCATTATTGCCATCCACGATACAGGAAGCCGTCAAATCGTTAGCGGGTCCACCGTAATAGGTAGCCCATTGGCGGACACCTGCGCTATTGAATTTTGCCAGAAAAGCATCCTGACCGCCAGTTAAAGTGTCTTTATAACTACCAGAAGAAGCAATACCAGATGTAGAGTTACTTCTTCCTGCGAGATAAACATTTCCGGACGCGTCGGTTGCACAGCCAAATGCTAAATCATCACCATCACCCCCATAATAAGTACCCCATTGGCGCAT
>JBDTKK010000208.1:0-22607 GCA_039935335.1 Chitinophagaceae bacterium | reverse complement strand
CAGCCACCTTTTCCTTTACCAGATTCCCTAAAGCTTCCTTCGAATTAACCACCGACAGATTGGGCTGATGAAAGTGTGCTTTCACGGTTTCAGGGTTCAAGTCTGGCAAGCCTTTAAGCTGCAGTGCGTGTTTCGAGTAGAAGACTATTGCATCATCCGCTTGCTGCATAGAACCTGCATATTCCTCCAAGAAAGCATCATTCAGCGAGGAGAATGTATGAAGCTCAAACACGGCGATGAGGCGATGTGTGGGCAAGGCTTCGCGCACCGCATCCAACGTGGCTTTCAGCTTGCTGGGCGCATGAGCAAAATCCCTAAAAGCAACGATTCCAGGCTTGTCAAAAAGGCGTTCTAGCCTCCGTGCAGCACCTGTAAAATCGGCAATGGCGCGGTAGAAATCGGCATCAACAATTCCAAGCTCATTACACACTCCTCGAGCCGCTTCGAGGTTCAATAAATTGTGTCGACCAAATACCGAAACGGGACAAGCTCCGCAGGCTGTATCCAGCACCGCAACGCCCTTTTCGTAATGAAAATCAGGTGTGGTATACGGATGTTTTTGGAGCTGCTTTCCGGCATGAGCCACCAGCTTTTTTACTTCGGCATCTTCACTATTGAAATAGAGAGAAGCACCCTCTTTCATGTTGTTGAGGTAAGTCTCAAACTGCCATAAATAATTCTCAAAAGTCGGGAACACGTTGATATGATCCCAAGCGATGCCGCTCAACACCGAAATATGCGGATGGTAGAAGAAAATCTTGGGTTTTCGCTCAATTGCGGAGGCTGGATATTCATCACCTTCTAAAATAATTATAGGGGCATTGCTAAGGCGAACTGAGCTTTCAAAACCCGGCACTTTTGCGCCCACGAGGTAATCAAAATCCTTTCCACAAGCCTTCAAAACATGCATAATCATGCTCGTGATGGTGGTCTTACCATGCGAACCAGCAACCACTACCCTCTTCTTATTTTCACTGACTATATACACATATTCCGGGAAAGAAAAAACCGGGATACCCAATGCCAGAGCGGCTCTCAGCTCTGGATTATCTTCTCGCGCGTGCATGCCTAAAACAATCGCGTCGATGTCCTTTGTGATGTTTTCTGGAAACCAACCTTCAGTTTTGGGAAGCAACCTAGCTTCTTGAAGATTCGTCTTAGCGGGGTCGGTAATGGCATCATCAGAGCCGCTTATAATATTGCCATCGCGTTGTAAAGCGAGGGCTAATTGGTGCATAATAGCACCGCCGATGGCGATGAAGTGGATACGCTGCATTAATGGATTTCCTATCTTCGTGCAAATCTAACCTTTAGAAAATCAACTGAAGCCGCTGTATGAAACACTTTCTCCGCTTGTTGCCTCTTATTCTTGCACTTGCAACGACCTTATTGGCAACATCGTGTACGCCTCAAAAACAATATGGCTGCCCGAATCACCTCGAAACTAACATCTCTGTAGATTAATTTTTTGTAAAAGTTTTTGGTGAAAAGTCGACTGCGGGAGTAGTCGGCTTTTTTTAATTAAAAAGGCAAAAGGCAAAAGACTCTTCCGACGTGGTGTTTAGGGGATAGATTCCCACACGGCTGAAACTTAGTGTTTCTTAGTGAACTTAGTGTCTTAGTGGTGAATTTTTGAAGTCGGCTCTAGCACAAAAAAAAGACACCCCGAAGAGTGTCTTTAAATTCAATTCCGAGATGTTTATTTGATTCCCAATTTCGCCTTCACCAAAGGAAGCAAGTTGTCGCTTTCATTAGCATAAAGTAGCCCGCCACCACTTGCGTCAAACACATAGCTGTAGCCTTTTTCCTTTGCTACATCTTTAATGGCTTTATCAGCTCTTTCAAGGATGGGCTTGTAGAGATCTTCTTTCTTTTTGCCAATTTTGTCTTGAGCGCTTTGCTGAAAATCGCGGATGCGGGCTTCAAGATCTTGTAGCTCCTTTTGCTTCACCGTTTTTACGGCATCGCTCATACTCTTTTCACCCGTCTGATATTCATTGCCTTTCTTTTCAAACTCATCGCCCATGGATTTGAGCTGGTCTTGGTATTGCTTGGCATACGTCTTGAGGTCGGAGTCTGCCTTAGTCATTTCAGGCATTAAAGAGAGCAATTCTTGGCTGTTTACATAGCCCAGTTTGATACCTGCCTCCCCGAGTGCAAATGCAGATATTGAAGTCATTAGCCCGAGGGCTACAATCAACGCGATTTTTTTCATTTTTCTGTTTAGATAGTGTAGATTAATTACTGTGCTTTTTTTTAGAAGGCGCGCAAAATAACGTCCATTATTTGTTAACCCCAAGTTGTTTCAATACTTCATCGCTTTTATCGAGGGTAGGATTGGCATAGAACAAAGTGACACCGCCCGATTTATCTAGGATGATGTCGTAGCTCCGAGCGGCAGCCATCTTCTGAACGGCAGTATAGACGCGGTCTTGGATGGGTTTGATAAGTTCCTGACGTTTCTTAAATAAATCGCCCTCGTAGCCAAATCTTTTCTTTTGAAGGTCTTTAGCCGTACGCTCTTTCGTAGTTATTTCATCTTCTCTCTTTTTGCGAATTTCATCACTCAACATGGGTCTTTCGGCCTGATAGCTTTTGTACATTTTGTCCACATCGGCCATCATGTTATCTATCTCCGTTTGCCAGGCTTTCGATTGTTGGTCGAGCTTGGTTTGGGCATCCTTATAATCCACAAGCTTTTCGAGGATATACTTAGAGTCAATTACAGCGTAACGCTGTGCGGATACCGCATTTGAGGCGATTACCGCAAGGAGGATGAAAATGATTTTCTTCATTGGGAATGATTGATTTTTTTTCTAAAAAAAAGTAGGAATGAACCTTTATTGACAAGACTTAAAGCCAACTATTAATCCGGCTCAAAGCCGAGCATAAAGGTGAATTTAGAAATGTCTTTAAAAGAAGTGATTCCTGCGGCAGGGTTATAACGGTCGAAGCCTACGCCGTAGTCTAAGCCCAGCAAACCAAACATGGGCAGGAATATCCGCACACCCAATCCGGCATCCCGATTCAACTGGAACGGATTGAAATCTTTGAATGAGCCCCAGGCATTTGCAGCATCCACAAAGGCAAGTCCATAAATTGTAGAAGTAGGTGAAAGCGAGAATGGATAACGAACCTCTGCAGTGTATTTGTTAAAGATGGTGGCATCTGTCTGATACACTTCATAACCGCGCTGCGATATGATGTCTCGGCCAATGAAATAGGATTGTCCACTTAGGCCATCTCCACCGAGCTGGAATCGCTCAAATGGCGAGAAGCCGATGCTCTTGTTGTAATAGCCCATGAAGCCGTATTTGGTGCTCAACTTGAATACCAGATTGCCCACGATACTCTTATACCAATCGAAAGTGAAGCGGTATTTGTGATACTCAATCAGCTTGTATTTCTGTTGGTCGGTTTCTCCTGAAAAGTTCTTATCGCTAAAGGCGCTCCAAGGTGGTGTAAACTGGAAGGTGAGGGAGATATTGGAACCGCTACGTGGATACAGCGGTTGGTCAACCGTATAACGCGCCAACACCAAACGGAAATACAGGTTATTACTGTAGCCATTTCTAAAAGTATCCACCAGGGTGTAGTTATTTAAGAAGTAGTTCTGATAGTTGATGCCGTAGGTAAACACGAAGTTATCGTCAGGCCATTTCAATCGGCTGCTTAAGGATACTCCACCACCGATTTGACGCAAATAAGTGGTATTAGCAAGTGCAATACTGGAGGCACCGGAATACCGACTATATACTGCAGAAACGGTTAGCGCATTTGGCTTTTTGCCGCCTAGCCAAGGCTCGGTAAAGGAAGTATTGAAAGAGTTGTACAAGGGGCCATTACTCTGATAGTTGATGGAGAATTTCTGGCCATCGCCCACTGGTAGCGGATCCCAAGTTTTTGGTTTGAGTATGTTCCGAATGGAGAAGTTGGAGAAGGAAATACCGACATTCCCATAGAAGCTAACGCCGCCACCAAAGCCTGCCGAGAGCTGCAATTGGTCGCTGCTTTTTTCAGCTACCGTGTAGTCAATATCCACCGTTCCATTTTCAGGATGAGGCTTGGGCTGAATACCGATTTTTTCAGGGTCAAAGAAACCAAGGTTGGCAATTCTGCGCTGCGATTGTACAAGGTCTGCGCGGCTAAATTTATTGCCGGGAAGGGTATATAATTCCCGGCGAATTACGTGCTCATTAGTACGGTCATTCCCATAAATATTGATCTGCCCGATGGTGGCCTGACTACCCTCTGTCACGTGCATTTCGTAGTTGATTGTATCATTTACGATGCTTGTTTCTACAGGATCAATGTTGAAGAAAAGGTAACCATCGTCCATGTACAAGCTGCTGATATCCTCTCCGCCTTCTGGAGACAATTGCTTACCAATTCTTTTATCCAAAAGCCCTGAATTATAAACATCTCCTTTGCGGATGGCTAAAATTTTACTGAGCTGCTCATTGCTGTATTTGGTATTGCCACGCCAAGTAATATCACCGAAGTAATAGCGATTGCCTTCGGATATTTTCAAGTCTATATTAAGGTTGCCATTCTTTACAGGATAAACTGTGTCCTTTACAATATGCGCATCGCGGTAGCCAAGGCCATTATAATAAGAAATTAAACTTTGCTTATCGTCCTCATACTTGGTTTCGTTAAACTTAGAACCCGTAAACAATTTAAAACGAAAATAAGGGTCTAGCGCATCCAAAGTTTTGGAGGGCGAAAGGAATCCGAAATTGCGGAAATACTTGCCGAGGCTGCGTTTATTGTTGGAATAGACACTTTTGTCTTCATCGGGATGCAAAGTCAAACGGCTCATTTCCTTTGTGCCTTTGAAAGTACGCTTGAGGCGGGCCGTACTGGCAGCAACGTTCCCTGTGATGTTGATTTGGTTGATGTGCGTCTTGGGGCCTTTATTCACCACAAAAGTCACAATCACACTGTTCACTTTATTAGTATCGCGGCGTTCCAGCACCGAGACCTTTACCTTGCCATAGCCCTTATCCACAAAATACTTGCGAATGCGAACAGTAGATTCCTTTTTCACAGCATCTGTGAAGACGCGATTGCTATTGATGCCCACTTTGTCTTTTATTTCATTGGCTTCATTTTTCTTGATGCCTTTAAAATTGTATTTACTCAAGCGCGGACGTTCTTCCACAGCGATGTTCAAGAAAATCTTATCGCCCACAATGCGGGTAATATCTATTCGAACATCAGCAAAAAGCTCCTGCTTCCAGATTTGCCGAATAGCTTTCGCAATAGATTCATCATTTGGCAGCCGAATCTTATCACCCACCTTCAAACCAGTGACGGCGAGTAGCAAATCCTGATCAAGATATTTGGCACCGGAAGCGGTGATACCCGCCAATTCATACTCCTTTGCTTTGTGTGTCTGCGCACTTTCATCGTTGGCGAAGGTATTGCCGAGGCCGCCAGATTTTGTATCGCCCGGAGCTGCGATTTGTGCCTTCAACACTCCAGCAATACTGGTAAAGAAAAGCGCAAAAAATAAACAGCGCATTGAAAATCGGAGCATGCAGGATTTAATGTTGTAACGTATTTTGGGAAGCATTGGAAATCTGCTCTGAGGTAAGCCCAAAGCGGCGTTCGCGTTGCTGATAATTATAAATAGCCTCGAGCAAATCTGCCTTGCGGAAGGCTGGCCAATGCACGGGCGTAAAGTAGAGTTCGGCGTAGGCAAGCTGCCAAAGCAAAAAGTTGGAAATCCGATGTTCGCCACTGGTACGAATCATCAATTCGGGCTCGGGAAATGCTGCCGTCGTTAGATAACTAGCAAAGCTTTGCTCGGTGATGGAATCTTCAGAAATTTCTCCAGAAGCCACTGCTACACTCAACAATTTCGCAGCACGGGTAATTTCCCAACGAGCACTGTAACTCAAGGCCAGCACAAGGTTCAGCCGAGTGTTATTTGCCGTCATGTCCATCGCTTCCTGCAATTCCTTTTGGCAGATTTCC
This sequence comes from Chitinophagaceae bacterium, assembly GCA_039935335.1. Taxonomy (GTDB): domain Bacteria; phylum Bacteroidota; class Bacteroidia; order Chitinophagales; family Chitinophagaceae; genus UBA1952. Next base: position 16,625 of record JBDTKK010000208.1, on the reverse strand, counting down.
GGCAAGCTTTCAAAATCGCCGATGACGTACAAACGCACACCATTTTTCTTCAAATCTTCCGCCTCCCGGCGAATGGTATTGACCAACAATTCCATCAAAGCTTTCACTTCTTCTTTTGGCCGATTCCAATTCTCGGTGCTGAAAGCATAAAGCGTGAGGTAGGAAATTCCAATCTCCGCAGAAGCATTTACGATGTCGCGGACGCTCAAAACCCCTTCATGATGACCATAGACCCTGTCTTTCCCTTGCTCCTTTGCCCAGCGGCCATTACCATCCATAATGATGGCTATATGACGTGGCAAACGGCTACGGTCAATTTGGGTGGAATAATCCATTGGGGACAAGCTGATAATCGGGATTTTTTTTGGCGAAACGCGAATGCACAAAAATAGGCGGGTGCCTGTGCCTGATAAGTTCTTAGGTTTTTGTTTAACGCAGGTTTAACTGCGAAATTAAGGGTCTGAGAACAATCACCACGGAGGCACAGAGTTTCACAGAAAAAATATAGAATTAATGAAAGAAAGCTAACTCCGTCCTAATTAAAAATCGAGTAAAACTAAAAGGCACAGTGCTAAATTTAATCATTCACCTCAATTAGCTAATCAACTCAATTAGCTAATCAGCTAATCATTCCGCTACATTCGTCATCAAAATAGCTCAACTTGTCCATCCTTAGCGTACAAAATCTAAAGAAATCCTACGGCAATATTCAGGCATTAAAAGGTGTCAGTTTTGATATTCCGGAAGGCAGTGTATTCGGTATTCTTGGCCCAAACGGCAGCGGGAAAACCACTTTCTTGGGTATCGTTTTAGACGTACTCAAAGCTGATAGCGGTACTTATTCTTGGTTTGATGGCATGAGCCCCAAAACTGCCCGAATGCAACTGGGCGCTTTATTGGAAACACCCAATTTCTATCATTACCTCAATGCCGATGATAACCTTGAAATCAATGCAGCCATCAAAGGCCATACCGCCGACGACCGCGACCGAGTCCTCAAAATCGTAGGACTCACCGAACGCCGAACAAGCAAGTTCAGCACCTATTCCTTGGGGATGAAACAACGTCTTGCTATTGGTAATGCTTTGCTGGGACATCCACGGGTATTGGTTTTAGACGAACCCACTAATGGACTTGACCCTGCGGGAATTTCCGAAATCAGAACCCTCATTCGCAGTCTCGCTGCCGAGGGAACTACGGTTATTATGGCCTCACATCTTTTGGATGAAGTGGAGAAAGTGTGTACGCACATGGCCATCCTCAAACGAGGAGATTTATTGGTGACAGGCTCCGTAAAAGAAGTAATGCGCACCGCTGATGAAATAGAAGTGGGCGCAGAAAATTTGGAACAATTACAAGCGCTTGTGGCAGGTATTCCAGAACTTAAATGGAGAAAAGATGATAACCTCCTGCACATAACGGTTCAAAATGGTATTACACCGACGCAAATCAACGCCCAGTGCGCTGCCCAGGGTTTAAGCCTTTCTCATTTAGTCTTGAAAAGGAAAAGCCTTGAACAAACCTTTATGGAGCTGACTGGTGGCGAATCAGGTTCGTAATTGTCCTTCCATTTCTTCTTTAAAAACTCAAGATTTTCCTTCAAAATATTCCTCTTCAAAATGAAACTCCTTTCTATAGAATGGCTGAAGATTCGGCGCTATCGCACGTTCTGGATATTAAGTGCGCTCTTCCTCGTTTTCCTTCCACTTTGGAATTATGAAATCGCTAATGGCGTCGTACAGATGGGCGGCGGCGGTATCAACATCCTAAGTCAGGCATACACGTTCCCTGAAGTCTGGAGCAATCTCGGCTGGTGGGGCAGCATATTCATTCTGTTCTTAGCCATACTTATTATCACGCTCACCTGCAACGAATTCACGTTTAAAACCAATCGGCAAAATGTAATTGACGGCTGGAGTAGAATGGACTTCTTTCAGTCCAAAGTGTTGCTGGTACTCACTTTCAGCCTAATTACTACCCTATTCGTGTTTTTGCTTGGCGTAATCTTTGGCCTAAGTAAATCCGGCTCTGCTACGGGCATGTTTAACCATCTGGAAGCCCTCGGTTATTTCTTTATCCTCTCGCTCAACTATCTCGGCGCAGCACTTTTTATGGCGCTTTGGATTAGGAAAAGTGGTCTCACAATTTCCTTGTATTTGCTCTATGCCATGATAATTGAATACGCCGCTGCGTCTATTATCAATCATTCCACAGGCACAAAAATCGGTAACCTTTTACCTCTTCAGGCCAGCGATGAATTACTCCCATTTCCACTCATGAAAATGGCGCAATCAATGATTGGTAAAACCGAGGGTTTCTCGGATTATACATACGTTATAGCAAGCCTTGTGTGGATTGCTATCTATTACTTTGCCGCACGCAGCATGATGTTGAAACGCGACCTATAACCATGGAAAAGAAAGCAAATCGACCGATAATTCTTGTAACTAATGATGATGGCATAACAGCACCCGGAATTCGAAATTTGGTAGAAGCGGTTCGGCAGTTGGGCGAGGTGATTGTAGTAGCACCCGATGCTCCGCAAAGTGGCATGGGTCATGCCGTTACGATTGGGACACCTTTACGGCTCAATCGCGTAGATATTTTTGAAGGAATTGAAGCTTGGCAATGCAGCGGTACTCCTGTGGATTGTGTAAAGTTGGCGAGAGATAAAATTCTGCACCGTCGTCCGGACATTTGTGTAAGCGGTATCAATCATGGAGCTAATCATGCCATTAATATCTTTTATTCTGGCACGATGAGTGCGGCCATGGAAGCGGCTATGGAAGGCGTGCCTTCAGCGGGATTTTCCTTGTTGGATTTTTCCTATGATGCAGATTTTAGCGTAGCAGCGATGGTAGCAAAAAGCGTTGCTACCAAGCTTCTGGAGAAAAAGCTACCGCCACATACTTTGCTCAATGTGAACATTCCCAAACTTCCGAAAGAGCATTTTAAAGGGATGAAGATTTGCCGACAGGCCAATGCACATTGGGAGGAAGAATTTGACCATCGTGTGGATCCGCACGGCAAAGATTATTATTGGATGGTAGGTGCTTTTGTGAATGACGACCGCGACAATGGTACTGATGTAGCGGCGTTGGAAGAAGGCTTTGCCAGTATCGTTCCTGTGCATTATGACCTTACGGATTATGCCTTAAAAACCCGTCTCGAAACGGATTGGAAAGACCTTAAAATCTAAGGAAAGCAAGCTTGAACATTGATTGATTAATTTCACGCAAATAATTACAGCTTTTGTCCAGAGAAGTATCCCATAAAATCATCATCATCACCGCGCCTTCTGGCTCGGGAAAAACGACGCTCGTGAAGCGGCTTTTGGCTGCCGACCCAAGCCTTGCTTTTTCTATTTCTGCCTGTACCCGTCAAGCTCGTCCGGGTGAGATAGAGGGCAAGGATTATTACTTTATCAGCGAGCAGGATTTTAAAAAGAAAATTGATGAAAATGCTTTCATAGAATGGGAAATGGTGTACACTGGAAAATATTACGGCACTTTAAAAGCAGAGCTGGAGCGCATTTGGAGCCAGGGACGCACGCCGTTAGTAGATATTGATGTGAAAGGAGCTATCGAACTTCAAAATCAATTTCCGGAAAATTCTTTGAGCATTTTTATAAAAGCCCCCTCTTTAAAAATCCTTCGCAAAAGACTGATGGCACGAGGATCGGAAAGCCCGAAAAGTCTTGAGGAGCGCGTGTCTAAGGCAGAATTTGAATTATTGGATGCCGAGGAATTTGACCGCATCATGATCAACGACGACCTAGAAACTGCCACCAAAGAACTCCTCCAAGCCTGCAAAGAATTCATTCAACCTCAAAAATCAATTGCCTAAAAAGCGCCGCGACGCCTTGCTGGCATTACTTTCATAAGATTTTAGCCGACACACCGACAAGCATCCTCAATGGACATTTCCCATTTAATACTCTATCTCCTCGCCTGCATCTTGATGATTGGCTTTTTTGCCGGTACAGAAATCGCATTCATTTCTGCGAATAAACTCAACCTCGAACTCAAGAAAAAACAGGGCACTCTGGCAGGTAGGATTCTAACAAGGTTCACGAAGAATCCCGAAGAATTTATTGGTACTAGCCTCATTGGCGTCAATATCGTTTTGGTTATTTACGGCCTGCTCATGACGCAACTCAATGAGCATTGGATGGATCCAGTCTTTACTCGACTTGCCCTGTCTGGCAACGTCCTTACATTCGTCAAACTAATCCTCGACACACTCCTTGCAACTATCATTATTTTGATTTTTGCAGAGTTCTTACCCAAGGCCATCTTTCGCTCAAAAGCCGAGCAAATTCTGACCATCTTGGCCGTGCCGGCAATGGTGATGTATTACCTGCTATACCCGCTTGCAAAGCTGTTTGTATCCATTTCCGAATTCATTTTAAAATACCTTTTCAACGTCCGGATTAAAGATCATCAAATCGTCTTTAACCGAGTGGATTTGGAGCATTTTGTAAAGCAAAGTCTGCATGGGCACGGGGCTGAAAACGAGAGCAACAGCAACGATATGAATACCGAGCTTTTTGAAAATGCTTTGTATCTGGTGAACGTGAAGATTAGAAAATGCATGGTTCCGCGCAATGAAATTGAAGCGATTGAAGTGAGCACGCCAATTGCAAAAGTTCGGGAGCATTTTATAGAAAGTAAGCTCTCCAAAATCATCGTTTATGAAGGGACGATAGACAATATTCTTGGCTACTTGCATCACCTCGATTTAAACCGCAGACCAAAAACAATTCGCGAGGTAATACACAGCATCACTGCGGTGCCAGAAGCCATGAGCGCGGTGGATTTGATGAACCGTTTTACAAAAGAGCGCAAGAGCATTGCCTGGGTAGTAGATGAATTTGGCGGCACGGCAGGCATCGTAACGATGGAAGACGTTTTGGAAGAAATTTTTGGGGAAATAAATGATGAGTACGACGTTGAAGAGTATGTTGAACAGCAGATTTCCTCGAATGAATACATCCTTTCAGGAAGGCTGGAACTGGAGCATCTCAACGAAAAATACGACTTGGAATTCCCTCTTGGTGAAGCTGAAACCCTCTCTGGCTATGTCATTGCGGAGCATGAAACTATTCCGGCAAATAAAGACCGCATCATCATTGGCAATTACGAATTCGACATCCTGTTGATGAGCGATACACGCATTGAAACGGTGAAATTGAAAGTGCTGGGCAAATAATATTGCAACGCCTTCTTTCGGAATTTTTATCGAAATTTAATCACGCAAAAAACTAAGATTATGGTACGTCGTCCTTTTAACTTGAAAGGCTGGATTGAAGAAAATCGCCACCTGCTAAAGCCTCCTGTTGGCAACGCCGAAGTCTATAAAAATGCCGGAGATTTTATCGTGATGATAGTGGGCGGACCCAACAGCCGCAAGGATTTTCATTACAACGAAACCGAAGAATTATTTTACCAATTGGAAGGTGATATAGTGGTGCGCATTCAGGAAGACGATAAGATTTCGGACATCGAAATAAAGGAAGGCGACATGTTTTTGTTACCTGCACGCACGCCGCATTCGCCGCAGCGCAAAGCCAATACTGTCGGCCTCGTTATAGAAAAAGTACGGCTGGGCACAGAGATTGACGGCTTCATGTGGTTTTGCGAAAAGTGCGATGCCAAGCTCTATGAAGAGTTTGCCAAGGTGACGGATATTGTGAGTCAATTGCCGCCCATCATGAACCGCTTTTATTCCAACGAAGAAAACAGAACCTGCAAAAAGTGTGGCGCAGTGATGCAAGCACCCACGCCAATTCCTGCCTGATTTCCATTCTTTTTTCCAAGGCTTAGACCCTATTTTTGCAACCAAAGCAATCGCATTATTTCAATTTTATGTCAGAACACGATACACACCAAGGCGAGGCGGAAAACGCAGACCGCAAGAAATCCAAAAGCTCCTTTAGATCCTCCTTTTGGTTCGTCATTATTCTTGTTGGCCTCTTTATTGGTGCGCTCAACTTTATAAAGGCGATGAGCCATGGCGAGGAAGGACACGAGGCGACAGAGCCGCATACAGAAATGACAGCTCCGGCTCCTGCAACACCTGCTACCGAAACTGCTGCCCCTGCCGCAACATCAGAAAATGCCCCTGCTGCAGAAAAGCCCGCAGAACAGGCTCATCACTAAGCTGAACGAGCGTTTATGAATTCATCATCGTGCATCGCCATCACTGGCGCGGCTGGTTTTATTGCGTCTTACCTCGTCGGCTTGCTCAATAAATCAGGCTTCGAAAACTTGATTTTGGTGGACAAGTTCGATGTACCATCAAAAGCGGGAAACCTTGTGGGTAAAGCCTTTGAGCGAAAAATAGACCGAGAGGAATTCATTGATTGGGCGGAAGAAAATCCTGGAAAAATTGATTACATTTTTCACCTTGGTGCCCGCACAGACACCACGGAGATGGACTATGAAGTGCATCGCAAATGGAACTTGGAATACAGCAAATCTGTTTGGGAAATCTGTACGACGCAAAATATCCCGCTGGTTTATGCTTCTTCAGCAGCTACTTATGGCGACGGAGAATTGGGCTATAGCGATAGGCTGGAAAACTTCCAAGACCTACGTCCTCTAAATCCTTATGGCCAATCAAAGCAGGATTTTGATGTTTGGGCGGCTGGACAAACTTATCATCCACCCTTTTGGGCAGGCGTCAAACTCTTCAATGTTTATGGCCCGAATGAATACCATAAAGGGCGTATGGCTTCGGTCATTCTTCATGCCTTCCGGCAAATAAAGGATCATGGAGGGATGAAGCTCTTTCGCTCGCACAACCCGAATTATAAAGACGGTGGGCAGATGCGCGACTTCGTGTATGTGCGGGATGTGCTAAATGTTTGCCTGTGGCTGATGGAAAAACAACCTGCCTCAGGTTTGTATAATGCGGGCAGCGGAACCGCAAGAAGTTTTTTAGATTTGGCAAAAGCTATTTTCAAAGCGATGGATAAGCCTGAAAACATCAGCTTTATAGATACGCCCTTGGATATCCGCGACAAGTATCAATATTTCACCGAAGCAGAGATGCAGAAAGTGCGGGATGCGGGTTTCTCAAAAACGACTTATTCTTTGGAAGAAGGCGTGAAGGAATATGTTCAAGGCTATTTGGAGCACAATCGCTATTTTTAAAAAAAAATCCCAATGAAAAGATTTGTCGTAGCGTTAACCATATTATTTATTGCTGCAAGCACAGCAAGTGAGGCTCACAAAACTTATGGTAAAGCCTTTACGGTAAAATCTGTTCAAACAACAGAGCAGGTAGCACAGAAGCTTAGAATCGTTGAAAAGGTGCCGAACGTTGTTGTAAAAGGAGTGATTACGCAAGTTTGTCAAAAGCAAGGTTGCTGGATGAAACTCAAAAACACTGGTGGCGAGGACATGATGGTGATGATGAAAGACCATAAATTTTTTCTACCTAAAGATGCTACTAGTAAAACGGCAACTATCTACGGCACAGCAATGCGCGAAACGACTTCGGCAGCCGAGCTTAAACATTTGGCTGAAGATGCAGGCAAATCTGAAAAGGAAATTGAAGCGATTACCGAACCTAAAGCAGAATATAAAATCCAAGCTACGGGTGTAATACTTGATTAAAAACAGTCGAAATATTTAGTAGAATAGCCGCCGATAGGCGGCCATTTTTTTCTCTGGCTTCAACCGTTATTCCCCATTTAAAAACGGAAGTAGAGGTATAAAAAAAGACCCGCATTACTGCGAGCCTTTGGAAAAGATACTTAGTATTTAAAACTTAGATAACTTTTACGTTCACGGCGTTTAAGCCTTTCTTGCCTTGTTGTACCTCGTAAGATACTTTGTCGTTCTCGCGGATTTCATCTATCAATCCACTTACGTGAACGAAGATATCGGCAGAGCCGTCGTTAGGCTTGATGAAACCAAATCCTTTGGTTTCGTTGAAAAACTTTACTGTTCCTTCTTGCATTGCAATAAAAAATAAAAAAATGAACCGCAAAGGTAACAACTAAATATTCGGGAGCTCCAAATATTTTTCTAGGGAAAAGGTTAAGAGAATTGGAAGAGGCAATTTGAAGATTAACAACTAAGGCACTAAGAACACTAAGACTACCATCGCCAAGCACTAAATCTCATTAATAATTAACAATTAATAATTAACAATTTCTCAAGGTCCAGCAGCTTTATCCGCTTGCCTTCGCTGTATAAATAATGAAGTCCAATCCATTCCGTAAAAATCTTAAAAACCGTTTCATAGGTGGTACCCGCATAACTGGCAATATCCTGACGGGAAATTTCAACATTCAGAAATCCATCTTCTGCCAAGCCAAAGGCTTCCTGCAAAGCTGTGAGTGCGCGTACCAAACGCCCCTTCACAGGCAAGTGTGCAAGGTCATTCATTCGCTGCTCCGCTTTGTGCAGTTCATCCGCATAGAACCTTAATAATCGGTTGCTTAAATCTGGATTGATACTCAAACTGGCTTCCAAAAAATCCAGAGGTATAAAACAAACCTTAGTCACTCCAAGTGCCGTAGCCGAAATCGGGAATTGCGAACTGCCCGTCCAACCCCGCAAGCCAACAATATCATTATTGCCTGCAAAGCGAATAATGAGTTCCTTTTGGTGTCCCCATTTCTTATGCACTTTCACCGCGCCAGAAAGCATAAAATAAATACCTTTCACCTCTTCACCTTCCGAGAAAAGAGGTTCGCCCTTCTTGAATAATAAGGTTTGTTTCCGGATTGCTATCAAATCCTTCCATTCAGGCAAACAACTTTTACAAAAGGTACAACTATTGATATCGCAACTCACTTTCTGCATTGAAATGATTAAATTTTACTAAAAAATATTGCCAACGCAATATAAACCACAAAATTTCTATCGAATAATTGCCAAAAATACTGGTTTAGGCAATACTTTTGCAGCCAGAACAGAAATTTAATGAAACAAGTCGGCGAAATTATCCCTCTATCCCCCTCCCTCACCCCGCTACAAGGACAAAGACGGCTCCGGAAATCCGGTGGTGTTGATAAACGAGTATTCTATTTAAGTCTTCAGGCAATATTTAATGCACTTGTCATTGGCGTAGTAGCCAAGGTCTTGATGTACATTATTGACTTTGTAACGAATGTTGCATTTTATGGAAAATTTTCTATTGAGAATGTAAGTCCGCAAGGCAATCACTTGGGGCTCTTTGTCATTCTTGTCCCTGTAATTGGTGGATTAATTGTTGGCGTAATGGCTCGATTTGGCTCCGAAGCTATTCGTGGTCACGGCATTCCAGAGGCGATGGAGAAAATCATTTTAGATGATAGTAAAATCCCACCGCTCATCACTTTACTCAAGCCTATTTCAGCGGCATTTTCAATCGGTACCGGTGGCCCATTTGGCGCGGAAGGTCCCATCATTGCAACCGGCGGAGCATTCGGTTCCTTCACCGGACAAATCATGCACATTTCGCCGGCAGAGCGAAAGATTATGTTGGCTGCAGGAGCCTGCGCTGGTATGGCGGCCATCTTCGGTAGCCCGCTCGCAGCAGTGCTTTTGGCGATTGAACTATTGCTTTTTGAATTTTCCCCGCGTTCCATTATTCCTGTAGCCCTAGCTTGTATTACTGGCGGCGGCATGCACCTTCTTTTATTTGGCAGTACCCCTGTTTTTGCCATGGCCGCGATAGCACCTCCGAGCAGCATTGCCCTGATTATTTATGTGGGCATGGGCTTGCTGGTAGGCATCGTTGCCGCCTATGTGTCAAAGTCGGTTTATGCGGTGGAGGATTTATTTGAAAAATTGCCTGTGCATTGGATGTGGTGGCCAGCAATTGGTGCCATTGCCGTCGGTGTTGTGGGTTATTTCGCTCCCTTCACCATGGGTGTTGGCTACTATAATATCAGCAATCTACTCACGGGGAATCTACCCTTGACTATGCTCTTCTCACTGTGCGTCCTGAAATATATTTCTTGGGTTATTTCTCTTGGTAGTGGCACTTCCGGTGGTACACTCGCACCTTTATTTACCATTGGCGGTGCATTAGGCGCACTAATTGGAACGGCATTGTTACACTACTTCCCTGGGCTGGGTATTACAGTTGCTACAGCCGCCCTAGTAGGTATGGCGGCAATGTTCGCAGGCTCTTCCCGAGCTTTACTTACCTCTATCATTTTCGCCTTGGAAACCACGGGGCAACCGAATGGACTTTTACCCTTACTAGGTGCTTGTATCGCCGCTTATTTCGTTTCTTTCTTTTTAATGGAAGGCAGTATTATGACGGAGAAAATTAATCGCCGAGGTGTGGCTACGCCTGATAATTTCGAGGCAGATTTATTGCAACAAGCCCATGCCGGAAGCATCATGAAAACAGTACCTGAAAGTCAGCACCCTCTTCCTTCAGTCCGTGAAAAAGACAACCTAAGTATTTGTGTTCAATTGATGGGGCAAACTGCCGTCACAGCCCTACTGGTAGTTGATGATCACGACGAAAGCACTATAAAAGGCATTATTTATGCTACCGATATTTTGAAATTCTACAGCCAGCAAAAGCAGGAAGAAAGTTTGTATGAATCTCCTGCGGGCGTTCGGCGCTGGATGGTGCGGACGAGGAAGGTGATTAAAAGTAAAAATTAAAAAGGCAAAATGCAAAAGGTGTGATGTAGGTATTAATTGTGGATTTTCTGTAGCTCAACCTTGAGCTGCGGCTCATAGTTGATTCCTGATTTTTAGCCAGACCAAATTTTGCAACCTAAATTAGCTAAACCCAACAATTGAATGAAATGGGAATCTATTTCCGAAAACAAAGATTTCCAACTTATTCCAGTAAGGTTTAGCCATTAGCTGGACAATTATAACGTCACGCCACGAGCCAAAGCCGATAATTGTGCCTTAGGATGATGATAACAAGTAAACGCTAAATTGCTAACGTCAAGCTAGGGCTACTGCTGCTATTGATTTGCAGCCGATTGCTCTTCCGTCAGTCAGCGTATTGCCAAATCGATTATAGCTCGTGCGGCTAGTACTCTTTTAAAATTAGTCCTTTGTCTTTAAACTGATTGAATAATATATTAGTCAAAAGTGGGAAAGACATTAATTTGAACATTTGATTTCTAAACCAAATACCAAAATTGCTTTTAGGGACAAAAGATTTTGCGAAGGATTGTGCCGATTTTTGTTTCTTCTCCATAAATGGCTTCAATATTTTTTCATATTCGGCAAACGCAGTTTTATAATTGCCATCTGCAAGTTTTAATTCACCTGCAAGGATATAAGCACCAACCATTGCAAGTGTAGAACCTTTACCTGATAATAAGGATGGGCAATCACAAGCATCTCCAACCAAAGAAATTCTTCCACTACTCCAATGTTCCATTTTAATTTGGCTAATTGGATCAAAATAAAAATCAGTAGTTGTGTCAATTTTTGAAAGAAAGTCTGCACATTTCCAACCTGCATTCATGAATTCATTTTTCAGAATTTGCTTTTGTTTTTCAATGTCGTGATACTCATAGATTAATTTTTCTGGTGAAGTAAAAATAAAAAATGATGCCGCTTTTTCTTTACTAATTGTATATACAGCGACTTGTTTGTTAGGCACATTAAACATTGAAAATGCTCTTCCCTCGTTAGAAAAATTATTCATTGTAAAAGAAGAAGTATAATAGCCGTAATATTTTTCAAATTGAGATTCTTTGCCAAAAATTAAATTCCTGACATTAGAGTGTAATCCGTCTGCACCAACAAGCAAGTCAAACGAACGTGTTAAACCACTTTTAAATGTTACCATTACTTTTTCTTCATCTTGTTCAATTCCCTTTATGCTGTCGCCAAAAATAATTTCCGTTTCTTTATCAAGGCTATTATAAATAGCTTTTGCTAAGTCGCTACGAAGTAATGAAAATGCTCTGTTGTTCAGTACTTTCTTTATTTTTTGATAGTTCATAGTACCTTTCTCATTATTATCCTTGTCCACAAATGCAATAGCTAAAATATTAAGATCCGCTATTTCCAAAGCAGTAATAATGCCCATTTTTTCAGCAACATCATATCCTGCTCCCATAAAATCGATAGCATAGCCACCTTCGCGCAGTTTTGGAGCTGATTCGACAATGGTCGGATTAAACCCGAATTTTTTGAGCCAAAATGCAAGTGCGGTTCCTGCTATTCCTGCACCTGATATTAAAATGTTTTTATTGTCCATTTTTTAGAATTTTTGAATATTTAGTTAGCAATGATTTTTCTAATTTATCCAGGGGATATTCATCTTTATAGAAATAGAAATAGTGCAATGCAATACCATCCATTAACGCAGCCAATTGGTAAGCTTCCATTTCTGCATTTTTAACACCGCCGGCCTTAAATGTTTGTATCAAATCTTGCGTTAATGACATAAAAATTCGCGTTAAATTCAGTATCATTTTTTCTGAAATCGCTTTTTGCGTAATTACTGGCATTACAGTTTGCCAGAACTCCGACTTTTCTCTTAATATCTTGAAAGTAGTTTTAAGTATAAGACTTATTTTTAAGGAAGGGTCTTTAGTATTTAAAATTTGGCTTGAAATCTCCGCTATTTCCAGAAGAGTTTGGTCTATGATGTGTTCCAGAAGTTCTTCTTTCCCCGAAAAGTAATTGTATAATAAACCCTTTGAAATATTAGCTCGCTTGGCAATTTGCGCAATGGTTACATTGAGATAACCAACTTCTATGAAGAGTTTCGCCGCTGCATTTGCAATATTCTGAATGCTTGCTTGTCGAGCTTGCTCATTTTTATTTTTTTCTCTCGGAGACATTTTATTGACTGACTGATTAGTCAACAAATGTATAGTCCTATTTTTGCTGAAACAAATGTTTTTGTAGATGATATTTATTGAATCTAAATATTCGTTGAAAAATGGAAGTCTGTTAGCATTAGCCATGGCTTTTCGGTAGTCGTTTAAAACTTCAATCTCTAACTGATTCAAAAAGTCTTAAACAAGAACAAGCGCAATTCGCAATCTGGGAGTTTTGCCTGCCCGAATGGTACAGGCGGGTATTTTGCCTGCCCGAAAAGCAGGCGGGCATTTTGCATTTTTAATTTCCCCCGTACTATCAATTACTTTTGCCAAAAATCTAGCTTAATGTCTTTAGAGAATTACCAGCATACCGCAGCCGAACGCTTTATGCGCTACGTGCAAATTGATACCCAAAGCGACCCAAATTCCGAATCGCAACCCAGTACAGAAAAGCAAAAAGACCTTAGCCGCATTTTAGTAGAAGAACTCCTGAAAATCGGTGTTTCTGATGCGGAACTTGATGAACACGGCTACGTTTATGCAACAATTCCTGCAACGAGCGATGCCGAAAATATTCCCGTAATCTGCTACTGCGCCCATGTGGATACTGCACCCGACTGTAGCGGCTTTGAGGTAAAACCCATTCTCCATAAAAACTATCAGGGCGAAGACATTGTGATGCCCGACGACCCAAGCGTCATCCTTTCTCCCCGCGAACACACCTACCTAAAAGAGCGTTTGGGCGATGATATTATCACTGCTTCCGGACTCACTTTGCTTGGTGCCGACGATAAAGCCGGAGTCGCGATTATCATGGATTTGGCAGCTTATCTCATTGCGCATCCCGAAATAAAACACGGTAAAATCCGCATCCTTTTTACGCCCGACGAAGAAGTTGGGCGCGGCGTGAATGCGATAGATATGAAACGCCTTGGTGCTGATTTTGGTTACACTTTGGATGGTGGTGAGCGCGGCCATTTAGAAGGTGAATCATTTTCAGCGGATATGATGACCGTGAATTTTCAAGGCATCAGTGCACATCCCGGTTATGCGAAAGGGAAGATGGTCAGCGCACTTAAAGCTGCATCGCATTTCGTGAATAGCTTACCGTCTGATACTTGGTGTCCTGAAGCGACCGAGGGCATGGAAGGCTTTGTGCATCCTATGAACATTTCAGGAGGCTTAGAAAAAGCAAGCGTGCAGTTCATCATTCGCGATTTTGAAACCGCTAAATTGGCAGACTATGAAGCACGCGTTCAAGGTTTGGTGAACGATACTTTGAAAGTCTTTAAAGGCGCGACAGCAAGCTTCGAAGTAAAAAATCAGTACCGAAATATGCGGGAGATTTTGGACAATTATCCACAAGTAATGTCCTATGCAGCGGAGGCTTATCGCCGCGCGGGCATTGAGTCTCAACGGATTTCTATTCGCGGTGGCACCGATGGTTCCCGGCTTTCCTTTATGGGACTTCCCTGCCCGAATATTTTCACAGGAGAAATGGGAATTCATTCTCGCCAGGAATACGTGAGCGTGCAAGACATGGAAAAAGCAGTGGAAGTTTTGGTCGAGCTTTCTCAAATCTGGGCAGGGGAATAAGAGCCTTTTCATCAATACCTTTTCATTTTTTGCCCCCCATCCCGGCCTTCCCCCCAAGGGGGAAGGGGCGTTTGGGACTCTGAAACGAGCTAACTTTCAACACAAACAGAAACCCTCCTTTCTTCAGTACCACTTTTCATCAAAAAAATCAAGACAAAAAACTAAAAATGTCCAGCCAGTTAAAAACCATTTTACTGACAGTGCTCACGCTATCTGCCTTCATGATTGCACTGGTAGAATTGAGCGGCGTGAGCAGTACCGCCCTTTTCAACAAATACAATATTGGTGTGGGTAGTCACGCTGCAAATTCTGAAAATAACAGTGGCACTAAACTCGGCGAAACAGACGCAGAACAACGTCAAGAACGTGCGATGGCGATGCCGAAAACGATTCTCACTTTCGACGAAACAAAGTTCGATTTCGGAAAAATAAAAGCTGGCGATGTGGTAAAGCATTCCTTTCATTTTCGGAACACGGGAACTGCGCCATTATTGATTAGCAAAGCCGATGTTTCTTGTGGTTGCACCGTTCCTTCCTTCCCCAAAGAGCCGATTGCGCCGGGCCAAGCCGATGAAATCATTGTACAGTTTAATAGTCATGGCAAGACAGGACACCAAGAGAAGAACGTGATTATTTACAGCAACGGGCAGATACCCAAAATGAGTATTGGCTTCACAGCCGAGGTAGAATAATTATGAATTCGGACATCACCGTGCCGTTTGGGAAAAGAATCGAGCACTATTTATCGCTGGTAAAATTCAGTCACACGGTCTTCGCGTTGCCTTTCGCATTGATAGGTTTTGTGCTGGCTGCATTGACCACAAATGAGGCTTGGGGCTGGCCAGTTTTTGTAAAAATGCTGCTCTGCATGGTCTTTGCACGAAGTGCGGCCATGGCCTTCAATCGCTGGCTGGACAGGCATTTTGACGCTAAAAATCCACGAACAGCAACGCGGGAAATTCCGGCTGGTATCATTTCTGAAAAAGGAGCGTTGTGGTTTACGATTGCTTGCTGCATCCTTTTTGTTACCACCACTTTCAGCATCAATCAGACGGTATTTTTCCTCTCGCCGATTGCGCTTTTCGTCATTCTTTTTTACAGTTATACCAAGCGATTTACGGCGTTGTGCCACCTTGTTTTAGGATTAGGTTTGTCGCTTGCACCGATTGGGGCTTATCTCTGTATTCATCCGCAATTCAACTGGTTGCCAGTCTTGTTTTCGGGGATGGTTTTGACCTGGGTTTCAGGCTTCGATATCATCTATGCTTTGCAGGATATTGACTTTGACAGAAGCTTAGAATTGCGTTCCATTCCGGCGAAGCTTGGCGTGAAAGGGGCGCTGATGGCTTCTTCTGCGCTGCATGTTGTAACAGGACTACTCGTGATTTTCGCAGGCGTTTATGGGAATTTCCATCTTCTTTATTGGCTCGGCTCGAGCATCTTTGTAGGCTTGTTGATTTACCAACACCTCGTTGTGAAGCCCAATGATTTGAGTCGCGTAAACATGGCCTTTGCCAACACCAACGGCATTGCTTCTATCAGCTTTGCTATAATCACTATTATTTCCCTTTTCCTTCAACATTAAGACTATGAAAATTGCGCTGATTGGCTACGGCAAAATGGGTCATGCGATAGAGCGGCTGGCACAAGAGCGTGGACATGAAATTGTGTTGCGGATTACATCGAAAAACGCAACAGAACTCTCTACTGGAAATCTTAAAAAGGCAGATGTAGCCATAGAATTCACAAATCCGGAAGTGGCGTTTGACAATGTTTGTTATTGTCTGAATGCGGGTGTGCCAGTGGTTTCGGGCAGTACAGGTTGGACTGAAAAACTGCAAGAAGCAAAACGAATTTCCGTCGAAAAGCAAGTCGGGCTTTTATGGGCGTCCAACTTCAGCATCGGTGTCAATATTTTCTTTGAAGTCAACAAGCTTTTGGCAAAGTTGATGGAGCGGCAGGAGGGCTACAAAGCGAGCATGGAGGAGATACATCATTTACAAAAGAAAGATGCGCCCAGCGGCACGGCCATTACTCTTGGCGAGCAAATAATAGCCAATAATAACCGGTACGAAAATTGGGAGTTAGGTACAGAAGCTCCCGAAGGAACTTTAGCCATCAATGCGCTGCGCGAAGAAAATGTACCCGGCACACACCAGATTTCATGGAACTCGGCGGTGGATAAAATAGACATTATTCATACGGCTAAGAGTCGCGATGGTTTTGCCTTGGGTGCTATTTTGGCTGCGGAATTTTTGCTTGGGAAGAA
>JBDTKK010000207.1:0-6708 GCA_039935335.1 Chitinophagaceae bacterium | reverse complement strand
AGTCGCTGCAAAATCCGAAGCTTTATCTATCTCGGCGATAGCCAAGATAGTATTTTGATTGATGGGAATTATTTTGAAAATCCCGGCTACGATTTTCAGACCTTGGCCAGCTATGACTATAATAATATCACACTACGGAACAATGTATTTAACGGCCAGATTTACCAATTTTATCCAAGCACGAGCAGCGGCAATAATCTTTATATCTACAACAATCTATTTCTCGTCGACGGCTACGCTTTCGCAGGCAGCAATCGGTATCTGATTTTTAGGAACAATATTTTTTATCGTGCTGATCCGAATAGTGCGATGTCCAGCTCGGACTTCGACTACAATCTGATTTACAAGGCGCATTATACCGTCAACACTTTCCCAAGCTCCGGCAATACTGTTGGATCTCACAACCTCAACAATGTGGATCCGAAATTTGTAACCTTTCCTGCCAATGGCGATTACTATTCCTATGCCTATGACTTCAATTTGCAAAGCACTTCCACCGCCATCAATGCCGGCTCGGATGGTAAAGACGTGGGCCTGACCGGCGGCGACGGATATTTTCAACCATTCGGCATTCCAAACATTCCACAGATTAATCAATTCAGCATCACCACTCCAGCCAATGCAACCATAGCTCCGGGCGGCAACTTGCAGATTTCGGTCAAGAGCTCCATAGCGCGATAATCAAGGACGAGTATCCTATCCTCTCATCCTTAAAAATTTATCGCTATTATGAATGCCAGATTATACCTCTTGCTCCTGTTGCTGTTATGTAGCATCGGAGCTACTGCCTCGCCCGATTCCATTAGGAAGTTCGAGGTGTTTGTAGATGCCGACCCCGGCCTGGGAAACGGCACGATTACCAATGTGACAACGCAGCGGGACAGCGTCTTTCAAACGCTCACTTATACAAGCTCCTCCAGCCTAAAACCCGGTGTCCATTATCTCTATGTTCGTACCTATTCCGACTCTGCCGGAATACACGGAAAGTGGGGACTGGCGCAGCGTCGGGCATTTTTTATAGAAGAAAAAGTGATAGCCGCAGAGTACTTTTTTGATACTGATCCGGGTGTAGGAAATGGAACTGCGCTTTCAGTTACGATGCCAGATGATTCTGTGGCGCTTACGGCATCCATTTCTACAACAGGATTACTAACAGGATATCACAAAGTGTACGTACGAACAAAGACCAATTCTGGCAATTGGGGACTGGTGCAATCGCACTCGTTTTTTGTTGAGGAATCCATTACTGCCGGGGAATATTTTGTAGATACTGACCCGGGAGTTGGGCTGGGAACAGCTTTCGCTTTTTCGAGTCCTAATGATACGGTCACCCAAAGTGTAACGATTACCCCGTCTTCCTCATTAAGCGCAGGAAAGCATTTGCTGTATATCCGCACTAAAGCTCAAGGGAAATGGTCTATCACTGGCAAACGCGACTTCTTTGTTTTACCAAGAATCAATGCCGCAGAATACTTTTTTGACACTGACCCTGGGGTTGCGGCAGGCGTTCCACTTGCAGTTTCTCCTTTGTCTGATAGCGTATCGGAAACGTACACTATTGGTACCACAGGCTTACAAGGCGGCAAGCACTCCATATATGTTCGCTCGCGTTCGGCTGGTGGGCAATGGTCTATCACCTCGAAGCGCGATTTCTACATCAATCCAAAAATCGTAGCTGTAGAATATTTCTGGGATCTTGACCCAGGAGTAGGTGCGGGGATTTCCTTGCCGCTTACTACGCAAAAGGATTCTGTGTCTGAAAATTATATTGTTCACGCGCCTTGTCTTACTCCCGGCGACCATCATTTGTACATCCGTATGAAAGATGAATTTGGCGCTTGGGGCTTGACACAAGAAGATACCCTGACCTTCATCAATCCTACAATTGCGGCTACGGCAATTTACCCAGGTCCAGGCCCGTACGGTACGCCAGTAAAGGTTTTGGGCAGTGGAGGTGCTGCGCCTTATCAATACAAATTGGGCTCAGGAACAGCAACACTCGACAGTATTTTCCTAATCTTGAATAATACTACAGCCACTTTTACAGCCACGGATACCTGCGGCTATTTTGCAACAACAAACATTACGACACCAGTAAAACCAACACTCATTGCCGGGGGGAATACCGGTACAGGTTCTGTGTCTTTGAATGGCTATCGCTACTGGACTTATGTACAAGATGCTAACGGCGACATCATTGGTGCGGCGCGGGATAATGGTCAGAATTTGGGAACGCTAACCATGTCTTTCTTGAAAAATAATTCCGGAACGGTTCGTCTTTTCCCAACGTCATCTCAGAAATACCTTGACCGCAACTGGAATATTTCAGCTTCGAATGCTCCAATAGACTTGGTTGGCATCCAGCTTTTCGCCGTGGATTCCGAGTACAATACTTTGGCAACTGCGGACCCACTGCTCACTTCGAAAAGTGCTTTGAAATTGACCAAGTATGATGGTACTAATGAAGACCTTGACCCTAGCAATAACTCTGGTACTTATCTAACCTTACTTCCGGATTCGCTGGTAAACTTTGCTGGGCCTGCTTCTTCGGGCAATGGTTATGCGCTTGCGTTTTCTGTAAACAACTTCAGCGAGTTCTACGAAGCAAGGAATTCCACCGTTGCCTTGCCTATTCAGAATGTAGCGCTCAAGGCAACTAATCGGGGTAAAGAAATCTTGCTACAATGGCAAACTGAAGGTGAGAAATCTGTTGCGATGCACCGTTTAATGCGCTCTAAGACTGCCACTGATTTTGAGGAAATAGCCCAGCTTCGTCCCAGGTCGGGTGTTGCCAACAACTATTCTTTCCTGGACAAAGAACCGTTTCAGGGCACGAGTTATTATCGGGTAATGGTGGAAGGCAATGATGGGGCAAAGCACTATTCTCAAACCGTATCTGTGAGAATGGAAGATGGTCAAATCTTGAGTATTGCGCCAAACCCTGCCAACAATTTTATCATGGTCAATGGCCTTGAAGCCGGACAGAAACTTTCCTTGCGGGATATGGCCGGGAAGACCCTATGGCACGGTATTTCACCGACTGCCATTTTGAATATTGAAACCGAAAATTTTGCTGCCGGATTGTATATGCTGAGCATTGAAAATGACTCAGGGAAACGAATTGTACAGCGTGTAGAAATCGTGCATTAAGCCACAAAAGTTTGATTTGCACCGAGCCCTGCTGCTGTAATGGTAGTGGGGCTTTTAAAAGCAAAAGGTAAAAGTCAAAAGGTAAAAAGTCGGGACACCGTAATGGTGCAGGTATCAATCCTACCAAAATGTATCTGAATGTATAGACAGTGCTCAATCTCAAACCCTTAGTCACTCTTACTGACCTTAGTGTCTTAGTGGTTAGTCTTCAAATTCAACCTCTGCGCCTTTGCGTCCTCTTTGCGTCTTTGCGCGAGGTTAGTAATAATCACCCTGCTGTCAACGCCTTCCACAAAGCATCCTTTAACTCCACAATCCCTTGATTGGCGAGAGAAGAGATAAAAAGATGCGGAACATTTTTCGGTAATCCCGCTGCTATTAAGCCTTTCAGCTCCTCATCCAGCATATCGCTTTTGGAGATGGCAATGAGCATTTCCTTGTCCAGCAACTCCGGATTGTATTGCTCCAACTCATGGCGCAAAATCTCAAATTCCGCCGCATGGTCTTTGCTATCCGCCGGAATTAAAAAAAGCAAAACCGAGTTCCGCTCGATATGCCGCAAGAAGCGATGGCCTAAACCCTTTCCTTCCGCAGCCCCCTCGATAATCCCCGGCAAATCGGCCATGGCAAAGGATTTATTATCCCGGTAAGGCACGATGCCCAACTGTGGACTAAGCGTGGTAAAAGCATAGTCAGCAATCTTTGGCCTGGCCGCGCTAATGGTGCTCAACAAAGTACTTTTTCCTGCGTTCGGAAAGCCAACCAAGCCAACATCAGCAAGCAATTTTAGTTCAAGAAGTTTCCAGACTTCTTCACCCACCTCTCCCGGCTGTGCATGGCGCGGAGCTTGATTAGTGGGTGTCGCAAAATTGCCATTCCCCATGCCGCCACGGCCACCGCGAATCCAAATGACTTCTTGCCCGTCTTCTAAAACTTCTGCGTCAATTTCTCCACTTTCTTCATCCTTCGATATGGTACCCAAAGGCACTTCAATGATAATGTCCTTTCCATCGTGGCCAGTCATGTTATTCTTCATGCCGTTTTCGCCATTTTCCGCAAGAATATTCTTGTGATACCGGAGATGCAAGAGCGTCCACAATTGTGCATTTCCCCGTAAGATGATATGCCCGCCACGTCCGCCATTGCCGCCATCCGGCCCGCCCATGGCTGTGAGTTTAGAACGCGCCATGTGAGATGCGCCTGCACCGCCATGGCCACTCCGGCAAAACACTCTGATATAATCTACAAAATTGGCTTTTTCCACGGGCGCAAGTTATGCCTTAGGCTTTCGCGGGCGCATTATTTTCAAGTAATGGCAAAGGCACTGAACTTTTCTCCGAGAGAAGTTTTCGGCTAAAAAAAGAGTCAAGCTAATTCTCTGAAAGCTGCGCTAAGCCTTCATTGCGATTGATGCCCGTGCTTTCTGTAACTCAATTTATGTACTTGAAACTTTTCGATTTTGGCGGTTAGTTGCGCCTCTTTTCAGAAGCATTCAGGAAACGTGTATCGAGGCTCCAAAGCTGAATGGTTGGGCGATACAATGAAATGTTTGGGTTTTCTACTAAAGTTCCGTCTCTTAGGCCTCATCATTCTTCAAGCAGCTTCTCTGTCAAATTCCCTCCATCCCTAAGTGCCTCTTAGTGATCTTAGTGTCTTAGTGGTTAATCTTCAAATCTTCAAATCTTCAAATCTTCAAATCTTCAAATCTTCAAATCTTCAAATCTTCAAATCGATTTCCCCATCCATTGCTGTAACAACATCACCGCTGCCACCGAATCGATAATGCCCTTTTTCTCTCGTTCCTTTTTGCGCAGGCCCATCCCTGAAATAGCCGCCGATGCTGCGCTGGAGCTATTTCTTTCATCCACTTTTTCTATTGGTATTCTCGGAAAGACATTTTTAAAAGCCTGGATAAATCCTTCTACAAGTGGTGTAGCATCCGTCGCATTCCCATCAAGATTTAAAGGATAGCCTATCAAGACTTGACTCACTTCTTCTGCGGCAAAATATTTTTTAAGTGCAGTGATTAAATCCTTTGTTTCCACCGTTTCAAGCGCGGTTGCAATGATGCGCATCGGATCACTCACGGCAATACCCGTTCTCTTTTTACCATAGTCCAGACAAAGAATACGCATGAGATTTTAGCGGTTGTTTACTAGGTTTTTATAAACACCGTTTTGCTGGTTTCCAGAATGATTTGCTCTTCCTTTTTGAGTTGTTTGTACAGCGTAAAAAGTTTGGCCATCCTATTTGTATCCTGCTCCGTTTTTAATTGCTCCCGAAGTAAATTCTGCATGTTGCGCAGCTTTTTAATTTCGAAGTAACTCAAAGTACTGTCGGTATCTACAATGTAAGGCACGGTGCTTCCTGTTGGCGAAAGGCCAAACATTTCGGGCTTCAATTTGCTCTCTGGGTTGATGTCTATTTCATTGCTTTCGTGCATAGAGCCGATGCCGTACATCTTCTTCCAGTTGGCACTCACTTCGTTGGCCGAATGCAGTAGGGTAGCGGCTTTGTGCTGAATTACCTTGTCTGGATGATTCACAAAATAGCTCGTTGCATCCCAGGTTTTCCCCTTGCCTTCTTTTTCCTTCTTTGAAAAATAAAGGTCAAACATTTGCCGTGCCAAAGGTGCCTGAATGAGAGCTGGATCCACGCGTTTTTGAAATAGTTCGGCCACGCTTTCCATGTCCGAGTAAACCAAGTTTCCGCTTTCTATCAATACTCTTATCAAAGCCCATTCTTGCTTTTCGTCCGGCGATTCCCTTTCGGTTTTTGGCCCGACTTCCAACGGGTTTTCCTCGAAAATTTCTTCGTTTTCAGTGCCTTCTGTTCGAGGTTTTCTGCGGGCTCTTGTATCCGCATCTACTTGATCTTGGATGTACTTATTGACGAGGGTGATCATCCCTGCCTCATCCACATTTAGCTCGCGACTGGCTTCGTGGGTATAATGCTGGCGAAGCGTGAAATTTTCTGGCTTGTTGATGCGCGAAATGCTCTCTGCTACTTCGTTGACAAGCTTGTTTTTCTTCACAGGATCGTCGCCTGCTTCTTTTAGGCCAACTTCAAGCCTAAAGCCGATTACATCGCGTTTGTGCTCCTTGATATATTCTTCGAAGAGCGCCGTCCCATTTTTCTGGACATAACTATCCGGGTCTTCGCCGGCAGGCAATAGCGCAAGCTGCACATTGAAGCCTTGCGTGAGCGCCATGTCCAATCCCCGCAAAGCGGCCTTGATACCCGCTGCGTCTGCATCGTAGAGAATCGTGAGGTTTTTACTTAGATGCCCGATTGCCCGAAGCTGGTCTTCAGTAAGGCTCGTGCCACTGCTCGAAACAGCGTTTGTAATACCAGCTTGATGCAGCGAAATCACATCCAAATAACCTTCTACCAAATAGCATTCATCAAGCTTGCCAATACTTTGCCTTGCCTGGTACAAACCATACAATACACGGCTCTTGACGTACAGTTCGTTTTCTGGCGTATTGATGTATTTCGGAGCCTTGTCGTTGCTTTTTAGGATTCGGGCACCGAAGCCTAAAACACGGCCTGTATTGC
>JBDTKK010000206.1:0-4933 GCA_039935335.1 Chitinophagaceae bacterium | reverse complement strand
ACTCTTTGATGCCTACACTTTCGGCAACTGCTTTGGCGGTTTGCGGATTGTCGCCCGTTAGCATGTACGGTGTGATGCCAAGGGATTGCAATCGTTGGAGGGCTTCCGTAGAATGCGCTTTAATCTTATCGGCAATGGCAATAACCGCGAGGGCTTTGTGGTCATCGGTAAACCAAACTACGGTTGCGGCATTGGCCAACCATTTATCCGCTTGTTGCTGCAATGCTGCTAGAATACTTATGTTTTGCGAATGGATATAGCTCCCATTGGCGATAAAGTATTTCTGTCCTTCGGCTTGCCCCGACACACCTTTCCCAGTAATGCTTTCAAACTGGGTGATGCTTGTTTTGGCTACGCCATCTTTCTCAAAAAACTGACTCACTGCTTCGGCTAAAGGATGCTCAGATTGCCCTTCCAGACTGTACAAAATTGAAGAGAGCTTGTTGTTATCCACACCTTCTGCCCAGGCAATATTGGTTACCGCAGGTTTGCCTTCGGTAATGGTTCCGGTCTTGTCCAAGATGATACTGTCCAGCTTGTATGCACGTTCCAGGCTTTCGGCGTCTTTGATGAGGATGCCATTTTCTGCACCGCGACCTACGCCAACCATAATCGCCGTGGGTGTGGCCAAACCTAATGCGCAAGGACAGGCAATTACCAGCACGGTCACCATAGCCAACATGCCTTGAGAAAATCCATTTGCGCCGCCGAAGATTGCCCAAACAATGAGGCTTAGCAAAGCGATACCGATTACAATCGGCACGAAAATGCCCGCGATTTTATCTACCAGTTTTTGCACCGGTGCTTTGCTGCCCTGCGCTTCCTGAACGGATTTAATGATGTGCGCCAAAACGGTATCACTGCCCACTTTTTCTGCTTTGAATTGAAGACTACCTTTTTGATTGATGGTGCCGGAAAAAACCTTTACGCCTTTCTCTTTGAGCACCGCAACAGGCTCACCACTCAACATGCTTTCATCCACATAGGAGCTGCCTTCTATCACCTCGCCATCGACGGCAATCTTCTCGCCGGGCTTCACCAAAAGCGTATCGCCAACCTTCACACTTGCAATCGACATTTCCATTTGATGTCCTCCGGGATGCACTACAGTTACTGTTTTCGGCTGTAAGCCCATCAACTTTTTTATGGCGGATGACGTGTTGCTCTTAGCACCTTCTTCCAGCATCTTGCCCAAAAGAATGAAGGCAACGACCACCGCTGCCGCTTCAAAATACACATGTGCTTCGAGGCCGCGAGCCTCCCAGAATTGCGGATAAACGGTGTTGAAAACCGAGAATAAATAAGCGATGCCAGTACTCATGGCCACCAACGTATCCATGTTGGCTGAGCGATGCTTAAGTTGCTTCCATGCGCCGATAAAGAATTGTCTGCCAAAGTAGAACACGACAGGCGTAGCCAGTGCCCACATGATGTAGTTGGCGTAGGGAATGTTCCTGAAGAACATGCCTATGGCCACCACAGGAATGGAAAAAACGACGGCTAGAATCGTCTTAGTACGCAGGGCTCTTGCATGTGCTTGCTGCAACGCTTCCAAGCTTTCTACCGCTTCATCGCTTTCGTCGGTTACCAAATCGTAGCCGATAGATTGGATGGCTTTTTTGAAATCATCTAGGTGCGCGATGCCAGGGAGATACTCTATTTGTGCCGTGCCGTTTGCAAAGTTTACCCCTGCGGAAACCACGCCCGGCTGGGCTTTCAGCATACTTTCCACGCTGCCAGCGCAGGAGGCGCAGCTCATGCCGGTAACAGGAAATGTCTTTTTGAGGGTGTCCACGCCGTAGCCTAAATCGCGGATAGCGGCGATGGCTTCGGGCATTGTTTTTTGCGCATCATCCGCTTCAATGATGGCGCGGTGATTGTTCAGTTCTACTTTGTGTGAGCTGATACCCTTGAGCTTGCTAAGTCCTTTATCAACAATTAGGGCGCAGTGCTCGCTTTCTACGTTTTCAAGGGGAAGGATTATTGTGTCGGCCATAAGATTTGCATTGTGAGCTGCAAAGGTCGATGGGCAGTGGGGGGTGGTTGTTATAGGATTTAGGGAAAGAGTTATAAGATTAGCGAGAGGAGAAATTGGTAAAGTGCAGCACCATTAAGTGTTGTGGAATAAACAAGAAAATCACCATCAAAATCTTATCGAAAGACTTTACATTATTATATATCCATGCTGGAGCAAAAGAATCCAAATAAATCCCTTCCACTAGACCGGAAACTTCGATTAGCAGAGTTATAGAAACTCAATCCTCCTCTCGCTGATGTAAGGAAAGGCAACTCCATTCTTTCTTTTTTCTAAAATATTTTCGTTTCTGTAAAAAATAGTAGCTTCGTATGCGCCCACCGCGAATACGACAAAACCAACTGCACCACCATCTGACAAAAACAATATGAAGCCATGATAGACAAGATTAGAAACGAGAAACAATACGACGAAGTGATGCAACTTATTGAAAAGCACATTACTAAAGCCACTTCCGGTGGTGGCTTTCATACTCTGTCGAAAATAGAAAATGCAGAGCTGAAAGAGCTGTCTGCAATTGCCGAAAGGTATGAGGACGAGGCATTGAAAATAATGCCGCTGCCCGTAACGGTACCAGCAATCGTATGTCAGAAAATGCAGGAAATGAACGTGACGCAAAACAAGCTGGCAGAGTTACTGGGTCTGGGCGTAGCGAAGCTTTCGCTTATCTTGAATGGTAAGCGTAAACCCGATATTCCCTTCCTAAAAGCCATTCACGAAAAGCTGGGAATTGATGGCAACCTTCTCCTAGAGCGAGTTTGATGAACTTCAATCTCCACCCTTATCCAAAGTTATCCTATCCATCGCTCGGTTTGTCAACGAACAGGTTGTTAGAGGACTTGGGGAAAGCGTAATAAAATTAGCATCCTGAGGAGAGCCGCAATATTTATGCTGCTGCGTCACTGTTCTTATTGCGTCTGCTTCTTAGAAGGCAAACCAATTTTCCCAAGTGTCTCCTTCGCTTTAGCTACTTTTTTCGGGAAAAGTACCACCTTGTCAAGCTTGTTCAAAGCCTTGTCAATAATCACAATCGGCACCTTGCGCTCATTCAGTTCTTTAATGCTTTTCATCATTCAAATTTACGATTTTTCGTCGTGCTAAAAAGGCCACGTAGTTAACGTTCTTCTTAAAATGCTGCCATTCATCGGCGACCTGCCCATAAATCTCAAAGTCGTCCTTGATGTCGTCAAAATATCTGGCAATACCAATCCTGTATAGTCTGGTGCGTGCATCTGTGCTACCGGAAGCGAATACCCAAGCTTCGGGATGATAATCACAAAACGCATAAAGTGCCGACACAACGGTTGCCAATACCTTTTCGCTGTCGCCATTGTTGCTGACGGATAAGTCGTCTATGCCGCCTGTTGCCTCGTCTTCATCGCCAAACGCAAGGTTATAAACTCCCTCCAGATTAATTCCAGTAAATTGGATTCGCTTCCTGATGACTCCTTTCGGCCCTTCGCTAACGAACTCAAAACTTGTAAGCAATTCGCCGGATTTAAGTTGGTATTTGGGATGTTTCATTGAACCCTAAGATAAGGTAATCGGTAGTCGCAAAAAATAGTCAGGTTTGCTCCTTAAAATTGATGGTTTGAGGTAGCGCGGTTTTCGGGAAAATGCGCCTTGTCATATGACTTTCTTAATGCCACAATTGCGACTTTTCTGCTCATGATTTTTTTCCTTTCATGTTCTGGTTTTCGGATTGCATTTTCTGCGTTCTACGCAATCTTTGAAAATCATTGCACTGCTTACTTTATTATGCTGCAATTTGGTCCTTTGTGCAAGCATAGCTGGTATAGGATTGCATTGTGGAGACCCGTTTGCTTTCCTTATAGAGCGGGTCGTAATTTTAATCTCTGGAAGATTGATTGAACAATTCCATTTCAATTTCTATCAAAATTTCTTTTGGAAAAGTAGACCGACATTCTCTTTGATAAATCTCATAACGAGCAACTTCATCTAATCTACTCCAGGGCATTTCAAGTTTCTTAATGCCATGCTTCGCAAATCTTTCTTGAATTATTGAATCAATTGGAACGTGAAAGTAAGTATAGTTTGCCCACGCATTAGGGATATAACGTTCTCCTACAGCATAGATGCATTTCAATGCCATATTAATCCATTTCTGGCCTTGACCAATTGTCAGAAGTGTGCTTTTTGCAACTAAATTTTCAATGTTATCGTTAGAAATAAGACGCAGCATAGTTCTATGATGCCAAACGTCAAATTCCTCCTGACTAGTCATTTTTTCAGCGAGCATTTCAAGTATGTTTAGCTTAAGTATGTCAGTCAATTCAATCTGGTATTGTTTCCACACTCCTTCATCATATCCTTGGACACGAAGAGTTCTGCACAAATCACGATAAGCCCGTTCAATACATGCTTCTATATAGCCAAGTTCAAGTTTAAAGTAGACCCTGTGCCAGAAACGCTCAATATTATCTTCCATTTTTCGCACTTTTCAGTTTTGGGATTTACTACAAAAGTATAACCAATCATCAATGCCCAATAACCTCGCGAACGATGAACGGACATTCTTTTTCTTCTTCTCAAAAGATGGAAAGAATAAATGGTAAATTGTCATAAACTTTACAGCTTAATCAACTTATAACGCTGCTCTTCCATTTCCAAAAAATAGGCACCAGGCGATAAATCTCTTACGTTCATTGTATTCAATCCCTTTGCTAAGCTCATCGTTCTTACCGTTTGTCCTACAGGGTTCATAAGTCGCACAGGTACAGGCTTTGAACCACTGTAATGAAAAAAGACTTTATCAAACGCTGGATTTGGAAACAGCTCAATGTGTTCAGCTTCATTTAACGAGATTACCGAAGTGCTGACTTGTAATTGCAAATTGTCAATAGTCAGGAAAGAGCAAGTGCCCAAACTCTTACAAAC
>JBDTKK010000205.1:0-9838 GCA_039935335.1 Chitinophagaceae bacterium | reverse complement strand
GGAAATCTGTTCTGGAAAGTTCTTGAAACCGGAGGCTAATGCCCAGCGAGCGATTAGGAGTCATGTGAATAAATTGACCCCAAAGATAGGAAATGATTTATTTAAATCACAATGTTAGTGCCATTACTTTGTTGATGGGAACGCTGGAAGTGACCCATACTAAAGGGCGGAGCGTGTTTGCGTTTTCTTACAATGACGAATGGCTGGCCGGGAAGTACCCGCAACAGTTGGATCCAGACTTACAGTTGTTTTCCGGGCAGCAATATCTCAAGATTGAAAAACCAAATTTTGGTCTCTTTTTGGATTCATCACCTGACCGTTGGGGAAGGGTGCTGATGGATCGTCGGGAAGCACTATCCGCAAAGGCAGAAGGACGCAAGCAAGTCAAGCTGTTTGAAGAAGATTATCTGCTAGGTGTGTATGATCAGCATCGGATGGGCGCGCTACGGTTTAAAAAGGAGATTGATGGCTCTTTCTTAAATGATAACGGTGGATATGCGGTACCACCCTGGACAACCTTACGTGAGCTGGAAGCCGCGAGCCTTAAGCTAGAAACTGGTGCGTTAGACGAGAAAGAATCGTTGCAATGGATAAACCTACTGTTGGCGCCGGGCGCGTCGCTGGGTGGTGCACGCCCGAAAGCCAGTGTACAGGATGAGCAAGCGAACCTTTGGATTGCCAAATTTCCGAGCGTAAAGGATGGTATCGATATGGGAAACTGGGAATACTTAATCCACAAGCTCGCTGTACAGTGCGGTATTCGAATGAGTGCTGCTCAGGCAAAGAAGTTCAATAGCACTAATCATACTTTTCTGACTCAGCGTTTCGACCGGCAAGGGCAGGAACGTATCCACTTTGCTTCTGCGATGACGCTTTTGGGGAATCGGGATGGCCATGATGGCGCTTCTTATCTGGAACTGGTAGAATTTATACTAAAAAGCGGTGCAAATGTAGGCGCGGATCTTGAAGAGCTATTCCTGCGAATTGTCTTCAGTATTGCAGTGAAAAATACAGACGATCACCTGCGCAATCACGGCTTCCTGCTCACACCTAAAGGTTGGATTTTATCACCCGCCTTTGATATCAACCCGGTATATTTTGGCACCGGCCTGAGCCTGAATATTGATGAGACGGACAACGCGCTGGATTTTGGGCTGGCGCGCTCCGTGAGACCCTATTTTCGTCTTTCGGGTGCTCGGGCTATGACAATTATAGCTGGTGTAATAAACGTCAGGAATGGTTGGCGCCGACTGGCAGGCGAAATGAAAATTTCCAGGCAAGAGCAGGAATTGCTGGAAGGAGCGTTTGATATTTTTCCTTAATTGCACATACGAGTGCGCCTTCGCTACTGCTTGTGAGGATTGCCTTAAATAATTCACCAAACAACAGAAAACATTCTTTGGACTACCTGTCAACAGAATTTCAATAACCCTCAGATCCTCAATGAAATGGTTCGACAGCTTGCGCCACGATTCCACCAATTTAAACTGAAACCCGCTCTTGTAGCGGGTTTTTGTTTTTGCGGAATTGTTGAAATCGAAACTTCCTTTTATGCATCTAATTACAGGTAGGTCTATTCATACACTGAAATAGTGAATCTGCTTAAGTCGCTTTTGTAAACAGCCGATCATCGCGGCTTTTAAATTAAATCGCACATCCGATGCTTGTACTTATCAATCACTATACCTTTGTCCCCACAAATAGGTCTACATGGAAAAGTTGAAAAAATCAGTATTAATATCCGGTGCAAGTATTGCCGGATTAACAATGGCCTATTGGTTGAATTATTATGGATATAAAGTCACGGTGGTTGAAATTGGGCTAAAACCGAGACGTGGCGGCGCACCGATTGATGTTCGGGGTGAGGCGCTCGATTGTGCCCACCGCATGGGCGTCCTGGACGCAATTAAAAAAGCGAAATTACCAACCGAAGGCTTGAAATTTATGAACGCTGAGAACGGCGTTGAGGGGATTATGTTGGTGGATGAGATCTGCGCATTAAGCCCCGGTGAGGACATTGAGCTCCGCCGAGAGGAGCTCGTTGATATCTTATACCAAAATGCTCGGGAAGGCATTAACTACATCTTTGATACCCGCATCATAGCATTAGAGCAGGATGACGAAAAAGTAAACATCACGCTTAGAGATGGCACAACTGCTTTTTATGACTATGTTATTGGTGCGGACGGTATTCACTCCGGCGTTCGAAAAATGGTTTTTGGGGAAGAAGATCAGTTTGCTTTTTTTCTGAACTTCTACTTTGCGGTATTCACGGTCGATCCCGGATTAGGTGAAAAAAACTTTGCGCTCCTCTACAATACGCCGAACACTATGGCTACCATCCATCTTTATAATAAAAACTTTGCAGACGCCGTCCTGGCATTCCGCACTCCTAATCCAGCTTCACAGGTTTGCCGCGACATTGCCCTGGAAAAGCAACTATTTTTAAATGCTTTTGAAGGCATTGGATGGAAAGTGCCACAGCTTCTCGAATCTTTGAAAAACTCTGAAGACTTTTATTTGGATCAGGGCTACCAAATAAAGATGCCTAGCTGGACGAAGGGGCGTGTAGCCCTGATTGGCGACGCTGCTTATGCCCCTGGTTTTGCTACCGGTATGGGGAGTACCCTCGCTATACAGGGCGCGACCTTATTGGCAGATGAAATGGCTAAAAATGGCGATTATAACAATGCTTTTAGGGCCTACAACGAGATTTTACGGCCAATAGTAGAACAGCTTCAGGCAATAGCTTATCCCAATTTATCTTTGATGCTGCCGGAAACCGAGGAAAAGATTATCGAGCGAAATAAAGCTGGCCGCTGAAAAGAATTTGAAAAAATTGTAGCTTTCCGATAATGCAGCTCAAAGCGCCCATTCCGGCCGCTGATAATGACAGGTATAACCATTTGGGTGTTTCTGTAGGTAATTCTGGTGCTCTTCCTCCGCTTTCCAAAATTCGGGAGCGGGTAAGACTTCCGTCACAATTTTCCCGGGTAATTTTCCGGCAGCATCCAACTCCGTAATGAGGCTGGTTGCTGTTTCGTGTTGCGATTCATCTACATAAAATATAGCGGAACGGTAAGAAGCGCCTCGATCATTCCCCTGACGATTTTTAGTAGAAGGATCATGAATTGTAAAGAAATACTCCAGCAGTTTGCGATAAGAAAGTAGCGAAGGATTAAACAAGATTTCTAATCCTTCAGCGTGGTTGCCATGATGGCTATAAGTTGCATTTTTTACGTCGCCGCCCACATACCCTACGACAGTAGAAATAACGCCCGGCTGACTCCTTATCAACTCTTCCATCCCCCAAAAACAGCCGCCGGCTAAAATTGCTTTCTCCATATTCATATTCTAATATAATTTTAATGCTCGGCCAAATAATTATGCCACGACCGAGGATGATTTCAAATGCTTGTTGGCGGAATGTCGTCTCCAGACTTTCTAATTGCCCTCCTTCGTCTCAATCGGATTGCCTTGTCTAAGTCGAGTAACAATTAAAAGGCAGATTTTGTTTGGCGGAAGATTTTAAGTCGCTGAGCAAGGGTGAAGAGTCGAAGGGTTTAGCATAAAATGCCTATACTTTTTTGAGATGCGGTTTTTGAGATGCGGGTAAATACGAACTTTTTAGAGGTTTATATGGCTTATTGAGGTCTTATTGCTCAGCTTTAGGTAAGTTGTGCCTTATTTGAGTGTGCAGCCCTTCCTCTTCCGGATACAAGTGTAAAACCTGACGAAGTATGAAAACAGACAATCATCATCAACCTGAATTTTGGGAAGCCAACTTTAAAGCCAAGAAGGAGATGTGGGGCTCTGAACCTTCGCTATCGGCGATACTAGCAAAAGATTTCTTCCTAAAACAGGGCGTGAAGGAGGTATTGATTCCCGGCTTTGGTTATGGGCGGAATGCACGAGTCTTTAGCGACGCAGGACTCAAGGTAACTGGTATTGAAATATCACAGACCGCAATTGATTTGGCCCGAAAACATTATGGCTCGGACGTGATCATCCATCATGGCTCAGTAACAGAAATGCCGTTTGACGACCGTCAGTATGATGGTATCTTCTGCTATGCTCTAATCCATTTATTGGATGGCGACGAGCGAGCAAAACTGATCCACGATTGCTATAACCAACTGAAGGAAGGTGGATATATGATTTTTACCGCCATTTCCAAAACGGCTGAAATGTATGGAAAGGGCAAACTCCTCAGCAAGGATCGTTATGAATTATTTGCCGGGTTGAACATGTTTTTTTATGATCGGGATTCAATTGAAGACGAGTTTGGCGAGGCCGGTTTGGTTGAGGTCAGCGAAGTGGAGAAGAGTTATCCTTTGTTTTTTGTGAGGTGTTGGAAAGGGTAAAATCTTGAATTAAATTTAGCTTTAGTTTAGAGTACCTTCTGAAACTGGAAGTATTCACGATTCTTGCATGAAAACATTAGTGAAGTAGGGAAAGAGTTGGTTTGCCCGGCTCCGGCACTTTCCCGAAGTTCAATGCCGTGAATATGCATGTAGAAAGCTTACAATGCACCTGTTTGGACCTGAGTTCGACTCCCAGCGGCTTCACCCAGTGCGCAGGGTCACTTTGAAAAGTGGCTTCGCGCACCTTTTTTTCGTCGTAATTCAATGATAATTTTGCTAATAAGAGGAATATATTATTTACACTTGTAGTTCGACACTTGTCGTTTTTGCGATTGTAAGAAATTCCCCTCGGGAAGAGGATTTTTTGCAGCGTTTGTTTTTCTTCGTATTTGCCGTAAGCCCACGTGGGCGCGAATTTGCGCGAATATGAAAGGTTACCTTAAGCAGCTTTTCGAGATTTAGCAGACGATAAAAACAACGAACAGTAATTGAAATACATAAATTCACCCCAATGTTTTTATTTAGGCGACACATCCATCAGTTTCCTTAATACTGTAATCCACGTTGTAGAAAAAAGCAGTGTCAATGCCGTGATGGCTAGACCCGCCTTAAAAAACCTACTGTCGATGATGTCCATTTTGTAGGCGAGTGTGCAGGCAATAATCCCGAACTCTCCGGTCTGGGAAAGCAACGCTCCGCCATAAAAGCTCTCCTTCCAGTTGTATCGCAATGATCGAAAGACCATTGCTGTCAAAAGGCTATTACTTAGTAGCACCAATAATGTTCCAGTTAGAATTAGCT
Organism: Chitinophagaceae bacterium; assembly: GCA_039935335.1. Lineage (GTDB taxonomy): Bacteria > Bacteroidota > Bacteroidia > Chitinophagales > Chitinophagaceae > UBA1952. The sequence goes on along the minus strand of JBDTKK010000205.1, from coordinate 4,673 downwards.
TGTAATTCATGGCCAGATAATTCAAATCGAGCCGAATGCCAATAGACATAAAGAAAAAGCTGATGAAGAAAATACGGAATGGTTTCAGTGAGTGCTCCAGCCAATGAAAAGAGTGTGTTCTACCAATCAAAACACCTGCTACGAAACTGCCTACAGCACCATTGAGACCTGCAAGCTCTGCAACTAGGCCAAAGCCCAAAACTATAGATCCGCCCAGAAAAACCTGTAGCTCATGATCATTGGCCAGTTCGATTAAAAACTCAGGTTTAATAAAGTTTCGGTGCCTTACAGCCCTCAATAAAAGAACGATGACACCAGATGCAATCATCGCAGTAAGAACCTTCAGCGGCGAAAGTCCCTGCTTATCCATAAACTGGAAAACAGTAAGCACAGGTACAAGCAATACGTCTTGAAGCAATAAGATATTCAAAAGCAATTTACCAAAACTGCTATGCCGTTCACCGTTCTTGGATAGGTATTCACTGACTACTGCAGTGCTGTTGAAAATAAATAAAATAGCAAGCACCACTATACTATAAACAGACCAGCCGAACATAGTACCCACGAGGGTTGCAAAGGTTATACCCAGCAACATCTTCATTCCCTGTGCTACAAGCGGCTTTACCAAAAGGCTTCGCTGATCCGGTATATCTGTTTCCATGCCCAGGAAAAACATCAATAGGAGAAGCCCTATTTCACCCAATGATGCTATATCGTTTGTATTGGTAAAGATGCGGCCTACATGAGGACCAAATAATATCCCGACCAAAATATAAGCGATTATGTACGGCTGCCTGAGTTTTTTTAATAAAAAAATCAACAGCAATACGGCTAGGCACATCATGCTGACAGAAAACAACAGGCTGTTCATAGGAGCGATGCGTTTTTGTATTCCTATTCTAGGTTTAATAGCCGGAATGTTTCTTTAGTAATCATCTTCATATTATCTCCCATTTCGCTCAAAGAACATTCCAAGGAATGCCACAACACATCCATTCCTTCAGCATGTTCTTTAAGGTCAAGACGTAAAAGAGAAGATGTTGACACGTCGCTCTTGCCCTCCAGCTCCGAAAAGAGTTTTATTGCAGCGTCTTTATCGCTGCCTATAAAAAGATTCCCAGTCTCCATAAAGCCATCTGCAACGCGCATATTGATGACAATCCTGAACTGATCAATTTTCGAATTCATTTTGATTCTGTTTATTTTATAAAGAGAAAAGCGGCTGCCCTTACCGGGACAGCCGCTTCTTTACTTCGCACCTAATAAGAGGAAGCCTTACCGGATAGCATCTATTGATCTATCCTGACCTTGACGATGCCCCTTTATGCTATCTCTATTATTCTGGGCGCTTTCTGTTTTGCCTCTTCCTTTTTGGGGATTGTCAGGTGAAGCAGCCCATGCTCATAGCGGGCATTTATGTTTTGCTCATCCACTACATGCTTTGGTAGTTCAAAACTACGCTGGAACGACTGGTAGGAGAATTCACGGCGTACATAATTTCCATCATTTTCCTCCTCATTCCTTTCCTTTAAAGAGGAAATGGTAAGTATGTTGCCGTCGAGCGTAATCGTAAAATCGCTCTTTTCCATGCCTGGTACTGCCAGCTCTACTTCGTAGTTGTCCGCTGTTTCACGGATATTCACGGATGGAACGGTTGTGCTTGTAGCCGAATGATTGTTGATTCCCCAGTTAAAAAGTTCGCGACTAAAGAAATCGTCGAACAACGCTGGAACTGTTGGGATCGAGTGCCCATTTCTTTTGATGAGTGACATAATTAACGTTTTTAAGAGTGAACAATTGTTAGTCGTTTTAAAAGAGGTTGGCCAACCTTTTCAGTAATTAAAGCAAAGCCCGAGCCAAATTTATACCAGTGTAATTATTTCAGATTTTATGCCATTTTGTTCGGTTTAACTGTCATTATTTTCTTGCCATTTGGCTTTTGTTGCGTTTAATTATTCAATCTAATAGCAGCTTTCGCATTGTTACGCATTATTCATCCGAAATTATCTTTTAGTAAGTTAGAGCTGTAATGCCACTCGCTTTTCAAATGATAAATAAAGTGTTTGTTTAGCGTCACCTTCATTTTCAGCGCTTCGGACGAGAAGTAGAACGACGCGATTGACCTAAATCCACGCAAATAAGAAAGTGCCTATTTAGTACAATGCATTAGTTCAAAACGAGCATTTCTCTAACCATCATATCTTCAACAAAAAACTTCGACATCTCGCGCCCCGATGCCGCCTGATTGATCTAAAACCCGCTCTCATAGCTAGTCTTGGCTTTCAAAGTAGTGTGTTCTTAAAGAGCAATTCAAATAGGGCAATAGTAGCAGGCGTTAAACACATCACCAGTTTGAGGGAATTATTATTGCCGTGGCTGCTTACGATAGTTGTTTTAGTGGCATGATTTTCCTGCAACCCTTCCGAACAAATCGCTTCACAACGCAATCGCCAAATTCGGCAGAGATTAAAGGAAGCGGTTTCAACTATCCGGGTTTTTATTCCCGCAATAATTTGCCAGCAGATTCAGATAGGAACTAATGCATTTGCGACGCATTAGCTACTGGCCTTTCTCTAAGAAATCAACAGGACAAAAGCAAGCTTTGCTTTTAAGACGGAAATCACCTTATAGGGTGATGCCCGCTAATAGATCCTTTTTCTTCTCATCTGCATTTACGTTAGTCAAAAAAATCATTACATGAAGTATTTAATTATGGGTGCTTTGGCACTTTCAGGTCTCTTGGTTTATCAACCCTCTTTTTCGCAAACAAAATGGGTGACACCGCCGGCTTTCCGCAGCGTTAAAAATCCCATTGCCGGCAACGCAGCATCCATTACCAGCGCAAAGGCTATATACACTTCTACGTGTGCGCCATGCCATGGGAAAAAGGGCAGAGGCGATGGGCCAGCGGCTATAGCACTTAATCCAAAACCGGCCGACTATACCGCTGCTTCTATTCAGGCTGAAACCGATGGCTCCCTATTCTGGAAAATGACTACAGGTCGTGGTGCTATGCAATCTTACAAAGCAACTTTGACAGATCAACAAAGGTGGGGTCTGGTGAATTATATAAGGACATTTAGAAAGTAATCAAAAATCTTAGGTAGTAAAAAAACCAATTTTATGAAGACAAGAAATACACTGATTAAGTTGCTGCTTTTTGCAACGGCCTTTCTAATAAATGCAGGCAGCATTTACGCACAGGATTCAACGTCTAAAGACAGTTCCATCGTGCCTGAAATCACTCCGGAGGTAGCGCCCGCAGAAAGCCAATTCATGATGGTGGGTTTAGCCACCTTCGGGTTTGTAAACCAATCCACTGTTAATACGCTTGGAGGGGTAAAGAGCACCGAGAAGATTAATAGTCTGGGCGATGCAGACCGCTACGAGTTTAGCCCGATGTTTTTGTGGCGGCACGGTGATAAACTTCTACTCGAATTTGAGCCCTCCTACACTGGAACCGACGGGCTGGGGATCAACTGGGCGGATATCTCCTATTTTGTTGCCCCAGGTTTGATTGTGAGAGGCGGATATCTGGTATTGCCCTTCGGCATCTATACCAAACGCTTGGCTGCGGGATGGATTAATAAACTGGCTTCAGACCCGATAGGCGTAGATATGGCTGGCAGCGATTTTGGAGTTGAAATCGAAGGCGGTTTCCCAATGGGGAATATGAAGGGAAGCTATGACGTTAGCCTTTCCAATGGGTTTCAGCTAAACAACGACGGGACTATTCAGGGCGTAGGCATTCAAGACATCAATAGCGGCAAAACAGTTTGCGGAAGGTTTTCAATCCTTCCATTTTCTAATTCAAGTCTTGAGATAGGGGTGTCTGCCTTATATGGCTCCTTAGGCTCACCACAGGGGGCAACCTTTACCAATTTGGACATTACCAGTAAAAAAGGGCCTAATACTTCCATGTATGCTGCAGATCTGAATTACGTTAAGAATATTAGTCCGGTACAAATAAACATAAAGGGGCAGTACACTACGTCAATGGTAAGTGACCAGAATTATATTAACCCACTTGACTCCACGCAAGTCTACACATTTTCTAATAAAACCAGTGCAGCATTTGGCCAAATATCTGTTAGGCCAGTTGGGGCTAGAAACAATGTAGTGAAAAACCTTGAGTTGGCATTTCGATATGCCAACTATACGTCACCTGTGAACTCGACCTGGGGACAAAACTACAACGAACAAGATATAGCACTTGATTACTGGTTCACCTGGCGGACAGTGCTGAAGGTTGCATACGAACACATTAAGACGGACGGAACGTCGAGCGTAGCCACTTCCGGAGATCAGGGATCAACCTTAATCAATAGAATGGTAATTCAATTTTCTACACAACTATAAATATTTTATGAAAGTAGTATTCACAACAAAGAAAAGGCTGACCGCTTTATTTGTCTTAGGCGGGATAGTTATAATCATTTTATCAAATGGTTGTGTGGCAAGCAAACAAATATCAGATAAAACAGGTGTTCAATTATGGGCCGAGAACTGCCAGCGATGTCATAATACACCATCTCCTAATTCTTTTTCCAGAGAGCAGTGGAAAACCATCGGGATGCATATGCAGTCTAGATCCATGCTCACCAATGAAGAGCGGGATAAGATTGTAGCCTATCTCCAGAACTGATGATAGAAGCGTAGATATTCTTCACAGT
>JBDTKK010000204.1:0-3387 GCA_039935335.1 Chitinophagaceae bacterium | reverse complement strand
GTTTAAAAGAAGTTATAAACAAGATTATCAGTTTGGAAATAAGGTCATTTCTTTAAAAACTATTGATTATATCCCTTTGGCTAAAGACTCTGTTCAAAAAACGGAATTGGGAAAGAGGATGCTCAATATTGTGTCCATAGGCGATGGAGGACGAGTGAATAATTATATTCCTGAAGGTGATGCCAAAAGCATTGACGGAACGATATTTAGTTTTAATAAAGCTGTTCAAACTGCGGTGCAACTAAGCGAAAAGGATGGATTGGTGACGATAGTGCTCCCAAATGATGGTAAATATATGTCGATGGTAGGACAGGAAAAGGGAGTAGTAAGTGATACTGCATTATTAGCGCGACTGTCGGGTAACATTAAAGCGAACGAGTCTGAAACATTGAATCACAGGACGCTTTACACCATTAATAATACCAATTTCATTATTCCTGAAAGTGCTTTTAAAGGGGAAATGGTTTATTACCATGGGGACAAGAGCAATCCGATGGACAAAAATCTTTTGGGTGCCATCCAAGTAGAATTAAGTTCGGGAAATGAACGCGACACGCTATTGATTAAAGGAGGCAAAGGCGTTACCGGATTCAATAGAGCTATAAAAATCAATGGTTTGAATGTCTCTTTGGGATTTGGTTCCAAAATATTGTACACCGATTTTTCTTTACGTTGCGATGATTTTTTGCTCGATCGTTATCCCGGCTCAAATAATCCATCATCTTATGAAAGTAAGATAACCGTTATTGATGGAGGAGTGCAGACGCAACACCATATCTTCATGAACAATGTGATGGATTACCGCGGATACAGGTTTTTTCAGGCAAGTTATTTCCCGGATGAAAGTGGAACGATTCTTTCTGTAAATGCCGACCGTTGGGGGACCAATGTTACCTATCTTGGATATTTCCTATTATTTACCGGAATGTTTTTCACCCTATTCTGGAAAGGGACTCATTTCTGGAAACTGAATCATTCCTTAAAGGAAATGCACAAAAAGAGCTTGATTCTTTTTCCTTTCATGTTCCTTTTGACCTTAGGACTCGGAATAAATCCTTCTTTTGCTCAGAATAGCAACTTCGCAACAAAAGATACGACGAGCTTTTCGCAGCAGCAACTCCGACCTGACGCGCAGTTTGCAAAACCGGGCGAGCTTAGGTCCGGCAGAATCGTAGATCCGGTTCATGCTAAAAAGTTCGGTCATCTCCTGGTTCAGGATTTTCAGGGCCGTATTGAACCAATGGATACTCATGTGTTAGAGCTCCTTAGAAAAATTTACAAGAAAGATAAATATCAAAAAGGAGGCGTTACTATTTCTCCGGAACAATGGTTTATTTCCATGCAGGTGGATCCCGGTTATTGGGCCAATGAACCTCTGATTAAAGTAGGGACGAAAGGTGGTGACGAACTGACAAGAGAAACCGGTGCCAATGCAGAAGGTTATACTTCTTATGCCAATCTTGTAGATCCAATTATCGGCATTTTTAAGCTGGAAAAACAGGATAACAAATCTTTCAGCAAGCGAAAAGCCGACCAGAGTAATTATGACAAAGGAATTATTGAGGTGACGGAGCGATTTAATATTTTCAGTAATGTCGCCTTCGGGTATTATACTCAAATTATCCCCGTAAAAAATGATCCGGCACAGACATGGAGAAGTTGTATATATAGTTCTAAGGAGCACTCTGTAGAAATTGATACGACGGCTTATAGACTTCTAACTAATTATTTTAATGGCGTAAAAGAGGGTTTGAAAACCGGAAACTATAACAATGCGGACAAAAGCATTGAAGAAATTAGCGAATTCCAGCAGTTTTGGGGGAAGAAGATTGTTCCTTCGGCTTCCAAAGTGGATCTGGAAATTCTTTATAATCACTTGAACATCTTCTTTTGGCTAATGATAGTGTATAGTCTTCTGGGGGTATGTATGATTATGCTGGGTTTCGCAGAAGTGTTTTCCTCGGGCTCAAAGTACAATCGCATGATTCGTGTGCTCAGCAAAATATTGTTGGCAATAATGGTTGCAGCGTTGGCTATTCAGGCAACAGCTTTAGGGGTTCGCTGGTATCTTTCGGGGCATGCTCCCTGGAGCAATGGATATGAGGCGATTGTATTTATTTCAGGAATCGGCGTGCTTTCGGGGCTGCTCCTTTACAGAAACAGGAATGCTTTTATTCCCGCAGCCGGAGCTTTGGTGGCTATGATTATGATGGGATTCGCACATGGGGGATCTATGCTCGATCCACAGATCACACCTTTGGAACCTGTTCTGAAATCCTATTGGTTGATGGTGCACGTTGGCATCATCACCTCGAGTTATGGATTCTTCGGATTGTCGGCAGTATTAAGTGTGATTTCATTATTACTCTTCAGCGCAAAACCCAATAACAAAATCAAGCTCTCTATTAAAGAATTGACTATAGTCAATGAAATGGCTTTAACCGTTGGTCTCTTTGCGCTTGCTGTAGGTACTTTTCTCGGAGGGATGTGGGCCAATGAAAGCTGGGGACGCTACTGGAGCTGGGATCCTAAAGAAACCTGGGCGTTTATCTCGGTTATATTTTATGCAGTAGTACTCCACTTACGAATAGTGCCGAAACTTAGGGGCAAACTGACCTTTAATATCGTCAGCCTGTGGGCAATATGGTCAATTATATTCACTTATTTTGGCGTGAACTACTATCTTTCAGGATTACATTCCTATGCGGCCGGCGATCCTATGCCCGTTCCTGCCTGGATATATATTACTGCAGCCACAATGCTTGCTTTGTCCTTGGTAGCTTATTTTAGGAATAGGGGGCGAAAGTCAATATAGGTGAAAAGGTGGGATGGGGCTTTGCTCGTTATAGATTACAGCACAACTATCCGAACATTTTTTTTGAAAAAAGGAAAAGCCCCGTTACCTTGAATTTTCTACAAAATGAGATAACCAATCGGGCTTTTCAAGAGGAATAAAAATAACAACAAACCACTACTTCCCGGCTCCCGTAAGCATCACACCTACCCATTTCTACATTAATCTACCATTGAATTTGTAGATTAAAGCGTTCATTTCTGTCAAGGTTTACTAATATTGGAGGACTCCCGCAAGCTTGGCGCGTGGCTTCCATAACGTTCTTGTGGGTGGTCTGAAATGCGGCTTTCATTATTTCAAAACGCAATTGCAAATACCTTTTCCTATCCGCCCTTATCAATCTATCTGGTAAAAATATGGATTCCTTTGGTCTCCCGCAAGCAGGCACACGCGCGGGCATACGCGTCATGCTTGCGGGAGCGTTGTCTATAATGAGATTATTTGTAACTATTCACCCTGGGCAGAGAGCGATATTATAGAGTGCGTTGAGCACGTTCTGCTTTGATTTGATGGTCGTATCAATGACTGATCTC
>JBDTKK010000203.1:0-3895 GCA_039935335.1 Chitinophagaceae bacterium | reverse complement strand
CGCTTTCGGTGCTTATGCTATCCGCTTGCCACAATAGCGAAACCGGCAATAGCGGCCTTCTCGGATCCAAGAAAACCGACATCCTGATTGCGGATATGGACACGACTGTGAACCCTGCTCAAGATTTCTTTGAATTCGCAAACGGTGGCTGGATAAAAAATAACCCCATTCCGGGCGATGAAAGCTCCTGGGGTATCGGGCAGTTGGTAAATGAAGAATTGTACAAGCGCAAATTGGCCATCAACGAAGACATGGTGAAGCGTGGTGTGCGCAATGGTCTGGAACAAAAAATCGCTGATTTCTGGACTACAGGAATGGATTCTGCAACCATTGAAAACCAAGGCAGCAAACCTTTACAGCCGATTTTGCAGAAAATTTATGCGTCACAAAGTCGTAGCGAAATGATGGGCGATGTGGCACAATTGCACACTATGGGTGTGAGCGTTTTGTTTAGCGAAGGCGTGAGTCAAGATGCTAAGAATAGCAACGTAATGGCCTACAGCATGGATCAAGGCGGTTTAGGAATGCCGAATCGTGATTACTACTTTAATAAAGATGCCCGCTCTACCAAAGTACGTCAGGAATATCCTAAGTATATCGCGAGAATATTCGGCCTTTTGGGCGAAGGTGATTCTGTGAAGGCATCAAAGCGAGCCATCAACGTCGTCGCCCTGGAAACCAAGCTGGCCGAGGCTTCCCGCAAACTGGAAGACCTTCGGGACCCTTATAAAAACTACAACAAAATGGCGATAAGCCAACTCCAAAAGCTCTCCCCTACTACCGATTGGGGGGCCATGATGAACGGCATTGGCGTGAAGGGAATTGACACGGTAATTATTGGTCAGCCGGAGTTTTATAAAGCTTTGGATAAAATCGTTTTGACCACCGGCTTGGATACCTTAAAAGACTACCTCGCTTTCCATTTTGCGAGCACCTTTGCCTCCTATCTTTCAAAGCCTTTTGCCGCTGCAAATTTTGATTTCTATAAAAAGACTTTACGCGGAGCTCAAAGCGAGCGCCCGCGCTGGAAGCGGGTTTTGGACGCTGAAGAACACGCAATTGGTGAAGGCTTAGGACAACTTTTTGTAAAGGAATATTTCTCCGAAAAGGCCAAAGGCCGCTATAGCCAAATGGTGGAAGACATCCGCGCTGCCTACAAAGTGCGCATCGAAAAGCTGGACTGGATGAGCGACAGTACCAAAACAAAAGCCTTGCACAAACTAGCCACGATGAAAAAGAAAGTTGGTTTCCCTGATAAATGGAAAGACTTCTCGGCAATGCAAATCGGGCGAAATTCCTTTGCAGAAAACATGATGGCGGCGAATAGATGGTGGAACAATTATTCCATCGCTAAGCTTGGAAAGCCCGTGGATCGCGATGAGTGGGACATGACGCCGCAGACCTACAATGCTTACTACAACCCTTCCAACAACGAAATCGTATTGCCCGCAGGCATCTTCACGGTTCCTGGCTTTCGGGACGAGGAGCTAGATGACGCGCTGGTTTATGGTTATGCAGCGGCCTCGACCATTGGCCACGAAATAACCCACGGTTTTGACGACCAAGGGCGACAGTTTGATGCAGAAGGGAATTTGAAAAATTGGTGGAATAAGAATGACTCTACGCAATTCGCGATTCGCTCCCAAGTATTGGTGAAACAATTTAATGGTTTTATCGCCGTGGATACGCTACACATCAATGGCCGCGCAACTTTAGGCGAAAACCTTGCTGACCTCGGTGGCTTGCTTTTGGGTGCAGATGCCTTCCGGCAAACCGAGACTTTCAAGAAAGGAGAAAAGATTTCCGGACTCACACCGCTGCAACGCTTCTTCCTTGGCTATGCCTTGGGTTGGATGTATAAGATTCGTCCCGAGCAAATCGCTTCGCAAATCATGACCGACGTACATGCTCCGGCCAAGTTCCGCGTGAATGGACCGCTGCCCAATGTACCTGCGTTTTATGATGCCTACGTGGTAAAACCCGGCGATAAAATGTACCTCCCCGATAGTGCCCGCGTGAAGCTCTGGTAAAGGCTTTGAACGAAAATTTAAAGCTGTTTATAGATAGTTTAAGTGGCGCATTATTGATTGGAAAGATTGAAGCGCAAAATCAGGTGACAAACGAAACCCATGACCGAACCCAAAACCCACTATCCTGTCGTAATTATCGGTGCTGGCCCAGCAGGCTGCGCTACTTCTACCTATTTGAGCAAGGCCAGAATTGAGCATATCATCCTCGACAAATCCAGCTTTCCGCGTGATAAAGTTTGTGGCGATGCCATGAGTGGCAAGACGACTTATGTCATCAAAAATGCGGATGAACGTTGGATGAAAGAATTGATGGAAAGCCCGTCTGTATTGCCTTCTGGCGGATTGTGCTTTGTAGCACCAAATGGAAAATCGCTAGCCATTCCTTTTGGGAAAAAACCGGATGGCTATGCTCCGGGCTTCACTGCTACTCGATTATTTTTTGACAATTTTCTTTTTAAAAGGCTGGATAAGAAATTTGCCAAAGTGCTTAGTCCGGCGACGCTGCAATCCTTAGAATACGCTGCTGGCATTTGGCAACTCTCCATAGAAAGTGAAATGGGTGTCGAAAGCTATTCTGCGAAGATGCTTGTAGCTGCCGATGGCGATAAAAGTATAGTGCGCAAGAAAATGGGACTGCAAGAAGCTTCACCAAAGACTAGCGCTGTGGGTCTTCGCGCCTATTATTCCGGGGTGACGGGGATGAAAGACAATCAAATTGAACTGCATTTCTTGCCGGAATTGATACCAGGATATTTCTGGATTTTCCCGCTCACGAATGGCCGTGCGAATATTGGTGCGGGCATGTTGAGCGCCGATGTACGGTTCAAGAAAATCAATCTTCGGGAGAAGATGCTGGAAGCTATTGCGAAGAACCCAAACTTGAAAGAACGCTTTGCATACGCGAAATTGGAAGGGAAAATTTTGGGTTGGGGCTTACCGATGGGCATGGAGAAAAAGCCTATTTCGGGGGATGGCTATTTGCTGACTGGAGATGCCGCACAACTGATAGACCCTTTTAGCGGGGAAGGTATTGGCAATGCGATGTATAGCGGTATGAAAGCTGCCCAAGCTATTGAAGCTGCGTTGGCTGCCCATACATTTGACAAAGCTTTTTTTGCAAAGGCATACGATGAACCAATGTACTCCAGACTTTGGGGTGAATTGCAGACCAGTACCGTGTTGCAGCGCTTGTGCCGTTTTCCGTGGCTGTTCAATTTTGTGATTAATAAAGCCAATAAAAGCCCAACCCTAAAAGCCACGATTACGGGAATGTTCACTGATTTGGATTTGCGCAGCAAACTACGGCAGCCAAGCTTTTATTTGAAGATGATATTTAATCGATGAGGGGGCTTTAGGCAATCTGGGGATTGCTGGCCGGGAGTTCTTAGACTGGGGTCTAAGAACAACGGGGAGTTCTTAGACTGGGAGTTCTTAGACTGGGGTCTAAGAACTACAGACAATATCAGGGAGAACAATATAGTTCAAGAAGTCTTCAGCAGATTTTCCACCGAGCGAAGAATGCTTCTGGAATTTTGCAAGCAGTAACATTTCATAGTTTACGCCATCATTATGCAACGCATCTACACGAACGAGGAACGGACATTAAATTGATTCAAGAACTTTTGGGACATAATGATATTAAGACTACCTTGCGCTATACCCACGTCAGCAACCTAACTTTGACACAGATTGTAAGCCCTTTTGACCAATTGAAATTATGAAAAAAGCCGAAAAACACATTAAATTTATACAAAAAGTACGACAAATAAATACAGAAAGTACGACAATAAATACAAAAAGTACGACAAAACTTTCGTAAATTTAAGAGTTGTGCGTCACCCTTTCAAAATTTTACAGTTGACAAA
>JBDTKK010000202.1:0-4947 GCA_039935335.1 Chitinophagaceae bacterium | reverse complement strand
TGGGGCGCTACGGCTATGATGTTGGCGGAGTTGGAAGCAGTGTTGGAGGGAGAGGAATTTTTGCGCTAATTGTATTTTATAAACTTTCCCAAAAAACATTTCAGCAGCTTACGCTGGCAAGCCCTCCGCCAAGGTTCCTAAATTCACAAAAAAACCGAAACCTCTCTCCTCGAAAAGCTCCGGCTTAAAAATCAACGTATTTTCCCCCTAATTCGGATCCGCAAATCGCTTATCTTTAGTAAAGGTGTAATCAGACAAAGTCTTGAGGAACGCCACAATATCCGCCTTGTCCTGATCACTCATCGCAATGCCATTTTTCAATAAAGGGTCAAGCGTCGTACTTTGGGTAATACCTGTGCGGTAATGCTCTACTACGGCGTCCAAGGAATTAAATCGCCCGTCATGCATATAGGGCCTACTCAAATCCACATTGCGCAGGGAAGGTGTCAAAAACTTATTTCGATCTTCCGGCAAAGCCGTAATGTGCGCTCTACCACTATCATTCAACTTAAGATTTACAGCGAGGCCATTATTCTTATAGGCATAATCCGTAAAAAGCGGCTCTTTATGGCAACCTTCACAATTAGCTCTAAATACCGTCAGGCCATGCAATTCCTGCGCACTCATTGCTCCACCTTCCTCGCCACGCATATACTTATCATATTTCGAGTTGGAAGAAACCATTGCCGCCATAAACTGGGCTAAAGCACGAAAGAGAATTTGAGAAGTAATCGTCGTTTGACCATAAGCCTTCTGTACCAAGGGTTTGTAGTCCTCCAGCGTATTCAATTTGGTAATCAAATCGGCAAGTTTGATGTCCATTTCCACCGGATTTTCAATAGGATTTTGAGGTTGATTTTCCAGATTATTGACTCCTCCATCCCAAAAGAATGCTGGTCTGAATGCAGCGTTGTCTAAACCTGGACTATTACGTGTGCCAAAAAGTCCATTAATCCCATGACTTAAATCGTGGTCGAGATGCGCGAAAGCCGCAAATTGTTGGTGACAGCTTCCACAGGAAATAGTATTGTCTCGCGACATGCGTACATCATAGAAAAACTTTCTACCCAATTCAAAACCAGCTTGCGACAGTGCATTATTCTGAAAGGTATAAACGGGTTTCGGCCAGCCTTCCGGCACTTTAAAAGAGATAATATTGGAGGAATCAGGCTTGACGTTATTAGAAGAATCAGGCTTACAGCCCGTCACAGAAATGGCAGCGAGAAAGCCACAGCACAATAGGGCAATGAGAAGCTTTTTCATAGAATGGTTTAAAAAGTGCAGTCGATAATTGCCTACCGACTGCATATTTCATTTAAAGTCCGGCAAAAGTGACGCTGAACATATTGGCATAATTATCCGAAAGTATTTTGGCATTCGGGCCTGGCATGTGGATGGTATTCATTTGACTAAAATCAATGGTATTAGCACCTTTGAAAAGCTTCAGAATATCCGCTTGAAGATGCACGTGAGGTACACCGGATTTTGTGACTTCAATTTCAGTTGGGAAGTTGAGGGTAACAGTTTTCAAAGTATTATTCGCGCCGGTAAAACCACCGCAATGGAATTCCAGTTTGTTATCCACCGCGTTAGATTTTGGAGAATTTCCTTCAAATTTGAGCATGATATAGCCCGAATTCCAAGACCAGAAATTGCCATTCGCAGGGTCTAAAGCACCGGTTTGCGCACCAGACACATTACGAATACTGTCCACCCCAATCATAAACGTGACGGAAGAATACTTGCCATAAGGCACGCCATAAAGATCGAATGACGTTTGGTCTAAGGCTCCTGATTGCTCTACAAGATGGTAGCTTTCCGGCTCGGTGTAAGATGTTGTTCCATTGCTACCATTCAGCTTAATATTGCTGATGTAATAGTTCACCTTGCTCACAGTGAAGGAGTCCCCATTTTCGTTTTTATACCATTCGTCATTGAGGTTGAGATTGCTACCACCAACCACATTGAAAAACTCCAGATGCACTTTGTTAGTGTCAGTTGCAGGAGTATTGTTATTGTTGTCGTTCTTTTTGCAGGAGGAAAATGCAAAAACGGCCAAAAGTACAAATGCCGTGAGTTTGAAGATTGATTTCATAAGCGTTTCTTAAAGAGTGATTTAATTTGTTTGATTAATGGTGTTGTAGATTTTTCTCGTACTTCGTAGGATTTGCTACAAAAGCATCCTTTTCAGATGTTGCACAAAACCAGACGGTGTCGCCTTTGTACATTGTATAATCTGTCCAAGTATCGTCTTTTGCCATGCCACAGACTGGGTCTATAATGGCGTTGGCGGCTACGGGCGCAACAGCAGCGGCATGTTCCTCTGTATGTGTAACTTGCGTTGTGGAGGGTGCATTTTTACATGCAGTAAAGCCTAAGGCTAAAATGGCGATGGTTGTGATTGTGTATTTCATCGTTTGTTTTGCTTTTTTTTAAGAAGATTTGCTTTTAAAGATACGGCTAAGGTTTCATTTCGAAATATAAATCCTTACGTGCCGTTGTGCCGTCATGATCCACAGTGGCGATAATGGATAGTTTCAATGCTGTAGTCTGCGTCGCATTGGCCACCCAAGTATCCGAAATCACAAAATGGTCGTTGTGTACGTGTTGTGCATCATCGTAAAGGATAAATCCGCTAGCTGTGTCTTCTATTTTCACTTCATAACCGTGGAGTTCGTTGTCATAGTTCACTGTTGCTTGGATAGATACGGTGTCACCACTGCGGAAGCTTTGTCCGGGCATGGGTGAGCTGATGGTAAAAGCTACTTTGCTGGCATCGGGAGCAGAATCACTACTTTTTTGGCAAGCGCTTAGGGATAAGGCTATTGCGATAGCGCAAATTATTCTTGTGTTCATTTATTGTTTTTATTTAAAAAAGGAAAAATATACCGGCATCTACTTTCTGCTTTGCCGTAACATATCCCGAGCCATAATCTTGGCTCACTGGGATTTGATACGTGAGACGTAGTCCGAGTTTTTTGTAATAAGCTTGTACACCCGCCGAGGCAAAACACATATAGCCGCCACTTTGCTCATTGAGCCATTTGCGGTCGTAGTTGTCGTAATCGTGCAAGGTGTATTCGTAACGTACTCCTACTTGCGGAAGTATCGTCACTTCTTTTCCTTTGATGGCATAAAAGCCGAGTACTCCGGCATTGGCACGATTGCCATATTTGTACTTTTCACTATTAGGTAAGGTGATGGTATAGGCCGCATCTAGGTTTACACCAAAGGCTTTCTTCCTTAGGGTATAATTACTATTCACTATAAAATCTACCGAGCCGGTGCCGGGTTGCATATTGGGTAATCCTTGTTTGTCTGTGCTGGAAACGCCTGTGTATTTCCCGGTTGGTATTTTAATACCGCCACCTGCCAAAAGCTGTTGTTGCCAACCCTCGCTTTCAGCATTTTCTTTGAGAATAACGGCATTTGCCAAAAAGGAAATATCACCCAAGCCCGAGCTTGAGGTGGAAATAGTATCCTCTTGTTGGATATTATTCCTATAAGGCACGAAGGCAAATAGTTGCAGGCGCGAGCCAAGATTATACCTTCCCCATAATTGGTAGGTATTGTAGTAGTCTTTACCCTTATCGTTTGGTTGGTTTTCGTAGAGCGAAGGATGGTCGCTGGTATAACTACTAAATTGGTATTGAAAACCAATAAAATTCAGGTTTGCCTTTGGCAAAATCCCCAAATATTGATTACTTGCAGAGCAGCCGCAAACATCGCAGGCGCGTGCTGAAGTAACCATTGCCGATGCAAGTAGCATCAGGCCAATGAATTTTTTCATCGTTACTGTTTAAAATAGGAAACATTTCCCCCAGCTTACAAATAAGCATGAGGCAGTCTTTAGATTAAGCAGCAATTGCCGGCGGATGAAAAATTGGGAAGGGAATGGAACTGTGATGGAGATGTTGCAGCACTGGTGTGCGGACGACAGCCACAGGATATTCCGGATGGTTTAAATCCAGAGATAAAGGAACGGGGATAATACAGGCTAAAGCTTCGGATTTTTCAAAACTTAATGCCGCATTCTTAATTGGATTTTCACTGCCATCCACCTTTTTAAGTTGCTTGCGCAAATAACATTTACCGCAACATTTCAATTGGGGTTTATCGCGGTTTTCACAAAGGTTTTGAGCGATGTAGTCTTTGTTGACTTGATACCAAGCCACAAGCCCAAGCTTTAACACCAATTGGTGACAAAGCATGAACAGTAACAACAAAGCCATCCCACGACGCATAGTGCAAAGGTAGGACTGATTACGCAGCTACAGAGAAAAGGCTTTTATGATTACAGTCATTTACCTATCACATTAATATCATGGGATTCAGTACCTTAACTAGGATTTACGCTTTAGCATAAGAACTTTCTATTTTGGTATCATTCTTGGTAGATAACTTGCTCAAGAATTTTTTCAAAAAAAGAACAGTATGAAAAAGCTAGCAATAGGGTTGTTGATGGGTTTGGGGATTTTCGCCACAAGTGCGACACAAGCACAAAGCCTAGGAAATATTCTTGGCGGCCTCCTCAATGATGGGAACACTAAAAGCGGTAAACCTGCTGCCGGCTCCAATAGTTCCAATACAGGCAACGGATTTTCCTTAAATAGCCTTAGCAATACGGATATTGTTGGTGCGCTACGCCAAGCATTGGAAATTGGTGCGCAAAATGCAGGAAGCCGATTACACACCGTAAATGGCTTTTTTGGAAACTCCCTCATTAAAGTTCTACTTCCGCCACAAGCAAAAAATGCGGAAAATGTTCTTCGTCAATTTGGCTTTGGAAGTGTGGTGGATAAAGCTATTCTCTCCATGAATCGCGCTGCGGAAGATGCTGCAGGAAAGGCTGCGCCTATCTTTATCAATGCCATCAAAAACATGAACATTAATGATGGTCTCAACATTTTGAAAGGAGGAAATGGAGCTGCTACTGCCTATTTACGC
>JBDTKK010000201.1:0-8914 GCA_039935335.1 Chitinophagaceae bacterium | reverse complement strand
GGTATTGTGAAGGGTAAAGTCATACGCACTCCCGTTGCTGAAATGCAAATCGCTTTTGGAAAAAATATCGCGGTTGTAGCCCCATTGCAAATACATCCCAGAGAAATGCGGCTTGGGAATCCCCTTCGCGAAGCCGAAAAAGGGTAAAACCAGAAGGCATAATAGTGCTAGTCGCATTTTCAAAATCTGGTGAATTCAAAATAGAATAAGGCTAATTACAATTTCTCCCAAATCCCTGCAATGCCTTGCCCGCCGCCCACACAGGCGGTTACCATGCCGTATTTCTTACCGAGCCTTTCCAAATCATTGAGTACTTGGATGCTCAATTTCGCCCCACTGCAACCGAGAGGATGCCCAAGAGAAATCGCTCCGCCATTGATGTTTACAATGTCTGGATTCATCCCCACTTCCCGAATTACAGCCAAAGACTGTGAGGCAAAAGCTTCATTCAATTCTATCAAATCCATATCAGCAAGGTTCATGTTAGCTTGCTTCAAAGCCTTGGGTACCGCGGCCATGGGGCCGATTCCCATCACTCTAGGATCTACACCTGCACAGGCATAATTCACCAACCTTGCCCAGGGTTTTAAGCCCAAAGAGTTCATCAATTTTTCACTCATTACGATAACGAAAGCCGCGCCATCAGAGGTCTGCGAAGAATTGCCCGCCGTCACACTACCACCTTGAGCAAACACTGCAGGGAGTTTTGCCAAAATCTCCAAACTAGTATCGGCGCGTGGGCCTTCATCAGTATCTACTATTGATTCTCGAACTGCTCTTTTCCCTTTTTCATTGATATAGGTTTCAGAAACGGTGATGGGGAGAATTCCTTTCTTAAAAACCCCGTCGGCTATGGCTTTCAGGGCCTTTTTGTGAGAGTTGAAAGCGAAGGCATCTTGGTCTTCGCGGGTCACTTTATAATCGCTGGCCACCTGCTCTGCTGTAAGCCCCATGGCAAGGTAATAATCGCCGTTTTCCTTCACCAAATCATAGTTGGGCATGGTGCGCCAACCCGCTGTGGGCACGAGGCTCATGCTTTCTGTGCCGCCGGCAATGATGCATTCCGCCATGCCGCATTGAATCTTGGTGGTGGCCATGCCGATGGTCTCCAAACCTGATGCGCAATAGCGATTGACGGTAACGCCAGGCGCCCATTGTCCAACAGCTTTGTTGGCAATAATGCGGCCTACTTGCAAGCCCTGTTCGGCTTCAGGCACAGCATTGCCTACGATTACATCGTCTATCAATTTGGGGTCGAGCTCTGGCACAGATGCGAGCAAACCTCTAATCACTTCGATAGCCAAAGTATCGGGGCGATGAAAGCGAAAACCTCCTCTTTTGGATTTGGTGACTGCGGTACGGTATCCGGCTATGATGTAGGCTGGCTGCATGATTCGAGGTGCTTTTTTAGAAGACTAAATTTAAGAGAAAAGGCGTAGCCTTACGGGAATAAGCTTATTGGCATTTATAAAAAAAGAAAGCCGGAAACAAGTTCCGGCCAAATGCTGATTAAGCTCCCATTTTTTTCTTGAGTCCCTCGTCGAGTGCGTCCAAAAACTCCTCGGTATAGAGGTAGTGCTCGCCATGATTGACCTTGTTGCCATGAACCGAAATGGCTAAGTCCTTCGTCATCTTTCCGCTCTCCACAGTTTCCACACAAACAGCCTCCAGCGCATGGCAGAAATCGATTAATTCCTGATTGTTATCCAGCTTACCACGGAAGGCCAGACCTCGCGTCCAGGCGTAGATAGAAGCGATTGGGTTGGTCGAAGTAGGGTTGCCTTTTTGATGCTCGCGGAAGTGCCGCGTAACGGTGCCATGAGCAGCTTCTGCTTCCATTATTTTACCATCAGGAGTTACAAGAACAGAGGTCATCAAACCGAGTGAACCAAAGCCTTGAGCTATGGTATCGCTTTGCACATCGCCATCATAGTTTTTACAAGCCCAAACGAAATTGCCGTTCCATTTTAAGGCACTCGCCACCATGTCATCGATAAGGCGATGCTCATAATGAACATCGGGATATTCTTTGCTTACTTCTTCAAAAATGTCCTTGAAACGACCATCGTATTTCTTGAGAATAGTGTTCTTTGTAGAAAGGTAAAGTGGCCATTCCTTTTGCTTCGCCATATTGAAACAGGCGTGGGCAAAACCACGAATGGAATCATCGAGATTGTACATCGCCATTGCCACGCCATCTGTTTTAAACTTGAAGACTTCATGCTCGATAACGGTGCCGTCGTCCCCTTCGAACTTAATGGTCAATTTCCCCGGGCCTTTGGTCACGAAATCTGTGGCTTTGTATTGATCTCCGAAAGCATGACGACCAACGATAATTGGCGCATCCCAATTGACTACTAAACGAGGTACATTTTGCATCACAATGGGCTCGCGAAATACAGTACCGTCGAGGATATTTCTGATAGTTCCGTTAGGCGATTTCCACATTTGCTTCAGCTTGAACTCCGCTACCCGCGCCTCATCCGGCGTAATGGTGGCGCATTTGATACCTACTCCGTGCTTTTGAATAGCGTGTGCCGCGTCGATAGTTACCTGGTCATTTGTCTCGTCGCGGTTTTCAATGCTGAGGTCGTAATATTCTATAGGAACATCCACATGCGGAAGGATGAGTTTGTCCTTAATAACCTTCCAAATAATGCGGGTCATTTCATCACCATCCAGTTCAACGACTGGGTTTGCCACTTTTATTTTACTCATAGTACTCTAGCTGTTCGGTTGCTTTTTGTGAAGGAATGCGGCGAAAGTAGCAAGTGATGCTTAATTGGCTTGTTTTAGAGGAATCATTGTGCTGGTATTATGTTTTGAACTGCGATTCCAGTATTTTTAACGCTACGCAATTTCAAGTGTCCACGTTTTCTTTTCGAAACCCTTTTTTCAATTGCTCCATTTGCTCGCTTGAGCAAGTGTAGCGATAGCCATTCGAAATGGCTTTGAAGAATAGAAATTCAGACAAAGGAAACCAAACGCATTGTTAAGCCGTAACTAACCTCAATCTACAATTCACGATTAAAATTGAAACAACATGAACAAAACACAGACGCTTCTTAAAAGGTGGGGAATCACTGCGCTGGCTTTGGGCTTTACCGTCCTCGGGCATAGCGCATTTGCCTCATCGCACCGCGAGGCTCCACTCATCGCGCAAGACCCGCAAGCAGACAACACGGATGTGTATGCTTTCCGCTCGCCTGATGACACCAATACGATAACTCTAATCGCGAATTACATTCCTTTCCAACTTCCGGAAGGCGGCCCGAATTACTACACCTTCGGCAGTGATGTTCGTTATGAGATTCATGTAAAGAACAACTCCGCAACTGCTGGAGACGATATTACCTACCGTTTCACCTTCAGTGTGAATAATGAGGACACCACCACTTTCTTCAATATTCGCTTGGGCAAACGCAATCAGCGCGTGACATACAGGCTTCAGCGAATCATCAATGGCGGTACAGCGGTAACTATTGTAGCAAACGGTCAAGTACCTCCTCCAAATATTGGCCCACGCTCCATCAATGGTGCAGCAGGTCTCAATTTCTCGGGCAATTATGATTCCTTAATCAACAATTCCATTGCCACAGCAACAACTGGTGAGAAAGTTTATGCCGGCCCTGCCGACGATCCTTTCTTCGCAGACCTTGCAGGTATTTTTGACCTTGGAGGCTTTCGCCCTGCGGGCAATAGTGCCAACCCTACAAAGGATGGGCTTTCTCGCTTCAACGTGAGTACGATTTGCATCAAAGTGCCCATTAAAACCTTGCAGCAATCAGGTCAAGATGTGACTCATGCCACAAGCATTCTTGACCCAAAATATGTAATCGGTGTATGGGCTTCTGCATCTCGCAGATTGATTCGGACATTTAATGGAGATGGTACTGTGACTTTAGGAGGAACTGTCGGCTTTGGCGGTGGTGCACAGCCGGCATGGGTACAAGTTTCCCGCCTAGGTATGCCATTGACTAACGAAGCGATTATCCCAATTGGTGGCAAAGACAAATGGAATGCCTTGAATCCAACCGATGGAAGCAACAATGCCTATTTCAACAATTTCAACAACCCTGAATTGGCTCTTTACATGGATGCCAGCCAATATGGTAGCGCTGTTCCGGCTTTGAATGCCCTTCGTATTCAGAAAGCCTCTCGCCCTGATATTGGTCCTTTCGATTTTAGAAACGGGCACAAAGGGCTTTATAATTTGAAAGGCTCTTCTTTAGTTTCAGGCACGGCATTAGATGATGCCAACTATGGTAATCTTCTTTTACCGGATTCCATGAGTCCTCGGGCAGTGGATTTATTTCCGATTTTCAATACCGGAGTTCCTAATACGCCTCCTTATCAATTGGCAACGGGAAAAGGCAATGTACCTTCTACTACTAAGATGAATCCTCTTTCACAAGGGAAGCCATTCATCAACAACTTCCTGCCTGCTTTAGGTGATATGCTCCGCCTCAATATGGCTGTTCCCGTTACACCTCGCAATAGTCCTGATTTCTCTTCGGAAGGTTTGATTAAAGCGGCAGTTTTGGGCCTTACCGATCCTCGCTTTAATACCGATAAATCCTTACAGTTTATCCCGAACATGGATGGATTCCCGAATGGTCGTCGCTTAGAAGATGATGTTACAACAATCGAACTTCAAGCAGTGGGCGGTGTAGTGCTCGCGGCTATCGGTCTTTGGTTTGATGATTATAATGGGACAGGTGATCCGGTAACGCCAGCCTTATTACGCAACCTCGGTTTCACAGCAGGCCCTACTAAAAACGACACGACTTTCAAGGCGAGCTTCCCATATGTGGCTACACCATGGAGAGGTTTTGATTACTCCCCACAAGCCCGTTTCTAAATCCATTCACAGCAAGCAACAAACAAGAACAAACTCATGAAAAATACTTTTAGTAAAGCTCTTATCGCGCTCGGCCTATTGATGGCATCGGCGTTGGTGAGTCAGGCCTCGTCTCACCGCGAAGCGCCACTTATTGCCAGCGACCCGCAGGCAGACAATACGGATCTCTACGCTTTTAAGAGTCCAAATGATTCCAACAAAATCATCATCATCGCGAACTACATCCCGATGGAACTTCCGCACGGAGGTCCCAACTGGTACACCTTTGGCCAAAATATCCGCTACGAAATCCACATCAAAAACGATGCGGCTACCAGCGGAGATGACATCACTTATCGCTTCACCTTCAACATTACAAACGAAGACTCTTCCACCTTCTTCAACATTCGCCTGGGTAAGCAAAACCAAAAAAACACCTACAAACTGGAGCGTCGGATTGGAGCTACTAACAGCTTCGTCACTATTGTAAGCAATGGCATCGTTCCTCCGCCGAACATTGGCCCTCGCAGCATCGAAGGCGCAGCAGGCTTGCATGTAGCCAATTATGACACCTTGATGCGGCGTGCTATCATGACCTCCGTTTCTGGAGAGCGTGTATTTGCCGGCCCAATTGATGATCCTTTCTTCGTGGATCTTGGTGGTGCATTTGACCTCGGCGGTTTCCGCCAACCAGGTAAGGATGGTTTGGCAAAAAACAACTGCCATACACTTGCTTTGGAAATCCCTATTGCTACACTGCAAAAAAGTGGAAAAAAAGTAAGTCAGGCATCTAGCTTCCTCGATCCCAACTTCGTGATTGGTGTTTGGGCATCTGCTTCCCGCCCTGCTGTTACCACTTTTAATGATACCGGCGACGCACCTTCCGTTTCTGGCCCTTGGATTCAAATTTCCCGCCTCGGTATGCCTTTGACCAACGAGGTTATCATTCCAATTGGTAAGAAAGATTTGTGGAATAGCATTCCTTCCGGAAGCCCCGCTGATGCCCAATTCCTCAAGTATTTCAACAATCCCGAGCTCGGCCTTTATGTAGATAGCTCTATCAATGGCTACGGTAAGGCAGTACCTGGATTGAACAATTATCTCCGTATTCAAAGTGCTTCGCGCCCAACCACAGGCCTCGGCCCATTCGATTTTAGAAATACTAAATCAGGACTGTATCCTCTGAAAGGCAATCCAGCATTGGCCGGAACAGCATTTGACCCAACAACGTTTGGTGGTCTGCTTTTGCCCAATGCTTCCAGCCCACGCTCGGTTGACATCATGCCCATCTTCATGACGGGTGTGCCCAACCTTGCTCCGTACCAATTGGCGGTAATGAAATCTGGCGGTAATCCTCTTGCCGCAGGCAAACCTTTTATCAACAACTTCTTACCTGTACTCGGTGATATGCTTCGCCTGAATATGGCGACACCTGTTACGCCACGCACCCTTCCTAGCGGCGCACCAAATCCTCAATTCAGCAATCTTGGTATCCTAGCCGCAGCCGTACAAGGGCTTACCAACCCAATGTATAATTCGAGCACCAACATGCAGTTCATCCCCAACATGGATGGCTTCCCGAATGGCCGCCGTTTGGAAGATGATGTGACCACTATTAGCCTTCAGGCAATCGGCGGCGTAGCCCTCGCTGCCATTGGTCTTTGGTACGATGATTACAATCCTGCAACATCAACTTCTCCACTGACACCCCAACTGCTAAGCACCATTGGTTTCTCTGCTGGTATTGACCACAATGACACCACCTTTAAAACTGAATTCCCATTTGTGCAGCAACCTTGGAGAGCGTATAACGGCGACGAATACACGGCACCAACTGCAATAACAAGCCTCAACCTTTCAGCTCCGGCTGTAGTGATGGTGGCCTATCCAAATCCATTTACCAACCAACTCACTTTTAAATACAAAATGCCAGCTAGCGGCAAGGTGCAGATAGACATAATGGACATCAGCGGTCGCCTAGTAAACAGCATTAATGAAGGCAAAGTAGAAGCTGGAGAGCATTTGAGCCAATGGAATGGTAGCAACCTTGCTCCAGGAAATTACTTCGCAAGATTCTCTGTAAATGGTCAGGTTTTCCAAGCACTCAAATTGGTGAAGACTAACTAAGACACAATCTTTTCACATAATCAGGGCAGCGCATCAAAAATTTGAGCTGTCCTGATTTTTTTTGCCAAATGCTAAAAACATTTTGAGGCATATTCCAAATAACTTGGGCGTGCCCCACCTCGGCCTCGGCAAAGCCGAAACCGAGGCGGGGCGGGCTTTACGCTCCAATCTTTTTTTGTCCACTTGGCATGGTCATCCTAAACCAATCCCTATCGAGAGCGGACAAAAAAAGGATTTACGCTGCAATCCCTCACGCAAACAACATCACCTTTAACCCTGAAACGCCAGGCAAATTCAAACCGTTTTAGACTACCTCTTTTTATAAAAAACACAATGAAGAATCTCTTTCTTTTTCTGTCGGGACTACTGCTCCTCACAGCCTTTACGATTACCGGTTGCAGCAACAATGAAAACCCAACGACCAAAGTTGCCGGCATGGAAATCCCGAACATCTTGCCTAAAGACACCGTAACGGGAACTCCTGCCGAGCAGATGATGATTCGCAATGCTTTTGATAAATCGATTGCCGCCTTAAAAGCCAATCAAGACGACCTGAAACCTTTGCTGGACTTAGCTTCCGCGTATATCCTCGAAGGCCGCATATCGGGTAACGGTGCCTATTATGCCAATGCCGCAATCATGGTTTTAGACAAAGCACTGGATGGCGAGACGACAACTCAAGACCAAAAATTTGAAGCCCTAAGCCTCAAAAGCACCGTGTTGCTCAACATGCACCAGTTTAAAGACGCGTTTGATGCCGCGCAAAAAGGTCTTGCGATTTCGCAATTCAATGCCGGCATTTGGGGTGCTATGGTTGATGCGAATGTTGAATTGGGTCATTATCCTGATGCCGTGAAAGCTGCAGACAAGATGACTTCCATCCGCCCGGACTTGCGCTCCTATTCCCGCATCGCGTATCTCCGCCAGATTTATGGAGACTATCCGGGAGCTATTGACGCGATGAAAATGGCCGTAGAAGCTGGGGTTCCTGGATTGGAATCTACCGAATGGGCACGCGTGCAGCTCGGTGATTTATACCTCAATTCCGGCAAATTAGATAGTGGCCGATTGGAATATCGATACTCCTTGGTTTACCGGCCAAACTATCCCGAAGCTGAAATGGGTTTGGCTCGTGCCGATGCTGCCCAAAAGAATTATGATAGTGCCATCGCTCATACCCGAGCCGCTATCAAGACCATGTCTGAAGCGAAATTCGTTGCCTACATGGCTGATTTATACGACTGGAAAGGCGATGCTAAAAAAGCTGGTGAAGTGCGCGATGATGTCTTGCGGTTGCTCAAAGAAGCTGCCGCCAACGAGCCCAAAAATGCCTTAGTCATTCATAATAATGCGCGGGAATTGAGCATGGCCTATCTCGATACCAAAGACTATGAAAATGCGCTGAAGTATGCCAAGATTGATTACGATATGCGCCCCGATAATATTGATGCAAACGAGCTGATGGGCTGGGTTTATTATTTGAAAGGTGCTGCCAAATCCGGCGTGCCTTATGCAGAAAAGAGCTTGAGTACTGGCACAAAAAAGCCGGCGACACTTTACAAAGCGGGATTAATTTTTGCTGCCGCGGGCGATAAAACGAAAGGAGATTCCTTACAAAAAGTAGCCATCGCCATTGTGCCTTACAGCGACCCAAAAACAATCCCCGACGGAAAATAGATGAGTGCTGCCACCAAGAGAATGCTGGCTTTATGCACGATGTGCCTGCTGGCAACGATGCCACTACTCGCACATACCATCAATTATCAGCTTGATCCCGAGCCTACCAAAAATGTATTCTTCCGCTATCTGCTTATTGGTTTTCAGCACATCATTCCGCTGGGCTTCGACCATATCTTATTTATCCTGTGCGTCTTCTTCCTCAACACCGATCTTCGGAAGATTATCCTGCAAGCGACGATGTTTACTATTGCGCATTCCCTCACGCTG
>JBDTKK010000200.1:0-2835 GCA_039935335.1 Chitinophagaceae bacterium | reverse complement strand
GTTGATAGCTGCCATGCCGGATGCATGGAGGAGCGCGGCCAGCTTGAGTTCTGTACCATCATCCTCTTTCAATCCAAAACCTTCCAACAACGCAATTTTTGATTCTGCCTCGCGAATGGTAGGATTACCAAATCGCCCATAAATAAAGCCTTCTTCATCGCCCTGAAAAATGGAAACTGCTTGCTCTTGAGTATCAAAAGTGTAGGTGCTACTGGCATATATCGGTGTAAGGTGCGCGCGATGTTGCTCGCCTTTGTGGCCGCCATGAATACATAAAGTGTCGAAGCCGGGTGATAATGAGTTGTCCATGATAATGAGTTAGGAATGCTGATAAAATTGCGAATGCGAAGGTATCCGAACCTCTTAATTATCCCGCAAAAAGCCTTCTTGGGCATTCATTACTTTCCAGAATATTACAAATAGGCTGATCTATTGTTCGGCTGACTGTAAATTCTGAATCAATGCTTTTTCCTGCTAAAGGAAACCGTTATTGTAAAGCCGCTATCTAAACACAAGAATCCGTGCAAAATGCACGGATTCTTGTAATATCTACTTTATCATCACCCGTCTCCGCAATATATCGGCACCTGAGCTTACTTCAAGCAGATAAACACCCGGCACCAAGCTGCCAAAATTTAGCTCTTGCAACATCGCAGTTCCCGATTCTACAATTACCTTTTTGCCCACAAGCTGTCCTGCCATATTGCTCAAATAAAAAGACACGCTACCCAAAGCTTTTGCCGACTCCAACGACACCATAAACCGCCCCTGCGACGGATTGGGAAATACCCCAAACGAACTAAAATTGCCTTGGGCTTCTACGCCTGTCGTTTGGAAGTCAAAGCCGATGTCCATCATTAGGGCGTTTGAATTGTTGAAGACTCTAATGGAATCTCGAGGCCCAGAAACTGTACGATTTTCATAAATAGTACCACGATTATTGGACATAATATCAAAACCACTTGCGTTTTGACTTGTACCCATTGAAAACTCTACTACAAATTTACTCTCCGGAATATAACTCCAAAGTGTAGTTAAAGGGATTTTTACCCAACGTCCGACACTATCTGCAAGGGTAGTATAAGTAGCTGGCCCATAAACAGTGGTCAATCCAGTTTTAAAGGTATCCCATTGTCCAGAACCCAAGGAAAACATACTGTCACTAGTATGGCCGATTTTTAGGGTAAACTGCTGATAGGTTGCAGCATTGGACCCTATTGGCAAACGACCTATTCGGCAATACACGTTTTTTACGACACCCGCAGGCATGCCAGGAAAATCGGTCGGGTAATAAATAGATTGGACTCGTAATGCTCCACTACCTGAAGTAAAACTCCTAGATATATTTGTATGAAATGCGTCTATATAGCCTGTAAATTTATACTGTGGTGTTTGTGCAAAAAGGGAGAAACTACTTAAAATCAGCACTCCCAGAAAAAAGATTTTCTGCTTCATATTGTACATTTTAAAGGGTTTAGGATTTTGTGAACTTTAAGATGTACGCGCTGTGTTCCGGCGTCACTAGGCGGATAACATAGTAACCTGGTATAAGGTTATGGATATCTACGCTATTACTCGCATCTGTTTTACTGCCGAATACGACACTTCCACTCATATCCACGATGGCGAATTTCGAGCCTTCGGTTATACCTTTAAAATGAAGCTCGTTAACTGCAGGGTTAAATGAAGGTACAATTGTAGCTTTCGCAGACTCCGAATGGCTTAAAAACATACCGCACGTTGAAAGAAAGATTGCGATAAAGCGTAAACGCCTATGCCGTGTGTGTGTGTGTGTGTGTGTCGACCTGATAGTAGTCGGTTGAGTAATGGTTTTCCATGTAAATGTGATTTTACGAGTGAAATAAAGATACAAGGTAGGCAAAAGTTTTAGAAAAACATTATTATTTCAAAATGCCGCGAAAATGAAAAAACCTTTATTAAAACAGTCCGCTCGGAGGCAAAGCCGCCATAGTTCCTGTCTTCACGCACCATCAAAAGCCGCCTACAATTTCCCCAACCACTTCATCCCATTTTCCCAAAATAATTGATGTAGCAGGAGTCATTATCTGGCAGATGGAAAACCCATGCCGACTGATTGTGTCAAAATCGAATAATTGCTTGAAAGAAACCTTACGCTGCACCCGACGTTATCCTTGAAAATTCACAAAAGTTGGCTCTATCTGGCTATAGATACTTCCGCATTTTGGAAGTTGAGGCTACCTTTTTACCCGTACCTTTGCAGAGTATTAGCGAAGCATGAAAAAGTCACACATTATCCTACTAGTTTTAATCGCAGCGAGTATCGCGATTATCTCCGCCACCTTCCTCGATTTCAGTACTTACGAAACCTTCACGACGGCGGCGAAGAAAGATGCGCCTTCGCATGTGATGGGCGTGTTGGACAAAAGTCGTCCGATGGTGTACAACCCGATTGTGGACCCCAATCACTGCACTTTCTATGTAAAGGACAAGCAGGGTGTGATAAAGGAAGTGGTATTTAATGGTGCGAAGCCAACGGACATTGAGAAGAGTGAACAAATAGTGATGAGTGGCCGCATGGTGAATGACCAATTTCGCTGCAACAGTATCCAGATGAAATGCCCGAGCAAATACAAAAAAGAATCGGTAGCGGTAGGGGGATAATTCCTCCAGAGCGCAGTCTGACAGGGCTTTCCGCCCGACTGTCGCCATCAAGAACATCATGCAAATCTCTGTTTCTTAGTTGATGAGTACTACATTTATTGGTGAACATTTGCTACCCGGCCAACTGGGGCATTTTTTCATCATCCTCTCGTTTATAGCTTCGCTTTTCAGCGCAGTTTGTTTCTTTCTTTC
>JBDTKK010000199.1:0-6276 GCA_039935335.1 Chitinophagaceae bacterium | reverse complement strand
AAACCCTCTAACACTTTTTGCATTTTGAATTTTTAATTTTTAATTCCACCTCCTGTGGATAACCCCTCCTCCCTACCCGCCTCTTTTTTCCGACCTTCACAGACCTACGAAAGTTTGCCGCTGCCATGAAGTTTTCCCACCTCCACAACCATACCCAATTCTCCTTACTTGACGGCGCATCGTCCATCCCGCGCCTGTTCGATAAAGCCATAAAAGACCAAATGCCCGCCGTCGCCATCACCGACCACGGCAATATGTTTGGTGTCTTCGAATTTGTGGCGCAGGCTTGGAAAAAGACCAAAGTTGTAGGGCAAGACGAAAATGGAAAAGACATTCTCGAACCGCAGGTAAAACCTATCGTCGGTTGCGAATTCTATGTGGTTGAAAACCGCCACAAGCGCGAGTTTAAGAAGAGCGATGGCGAGAAAGACAAACGCTATCACCAACTCCTGCTCGCCAAAAATGAAATCGGTTATAAAAATCTCGTGAAGCTCTGCTCCCTCGGGTATATCGAGGGGATGTACAGCAAATATCCGCGCATCGATAAAGAGCTTTTACTGAAACATACCGAAGGACTAATTGCGACGACCTGTTGCCTCGGTGCCGAAGTGCCTCAAGCTATTTTAAATAAAGGTGAAATAGAAGCGGAAAAGATTTTCAAATGGTGGCTGGACTTGTTTGGCGACGATTATTATGTAGAATTCCAGCGCCATGAAATACCCGAGCAAATCAAGGCCAATGAAGTGCTGATGAAGTTTGCGCGGAAATACAATGTGCCGATTATCGCCTCCAACGATTCGCATTATGTGGACGTGGAAGACTACAATGCGCACGACATTTTGCTCTGCATCAATACCGGTGAAAAGCAGAGTACGCCCAGCATGAAGGAGTTTTCGGACGATGATGAAAACCGTCCGAGGAATGCTCGTTTTGCATTTTACAACGACCAATTCTACTTCAAGACGACGGCGGAAATGACCAAGCTTTTTGCCGACATTCCAGAAGCGATTGAGAATACAGGATTGATTGTGGAAAAGGTGAAGCCGCTAAAATTGGAGCGCGACATCATGCTTCCCTATTACAAAGTGCCCGGCCAATATGGCGACAATATGGACGCTTACCTCGAGTATCTTACTTGGGAAGGCGCTAAAAAACGATACGGTGATTCCTTGACTGCTGAAGTCGAAGAACGTATCCGCTTTGAGCTGTTCACCATCAGGACGATGGGCTTTTCGGGCTACTTTTTAATCGTTCAGGATTTCATCAATTACGGCAAGGAAGCTGGCGTGTTTGTTGGTCCCGGGCGGGGTTCTGCTGCAGGAAGTGTGGTGGCGTATTGTATCGGCATCACCAATATTGACCCCATAAAATACAAGCTACTTTTCGAACGGTTTTTGAATCCAGAACGAAAGAGCATGCCGGATATTGACACCGACTTCGACGATGTTGGTCGGCAGAAGGTGATTGACTATGTGGTGGGGAAATATGGCAAGATGCAGGTGGCGCAAATCGTGACTTACGGCACCATGGCGGCGAAGAGCAGCATCAAAGATGTTGCTCGCGTGATGGACTTGCCTTTATCCGAAGCGAATATGCTGGCGAAATTGGTGTGCGATAGACCAGGTACAAAGCTGGATCGCTTGCTGCACGCGCCTTTGACGGGCGACAACAGCCTTACAGAAAAAGAAGGTTTGGGCGGCGAAGACATGATGGGCGCGGAGCAATTGCGCAAGATTTATTCGGAAGATTCCTTGCAATCCACCGTGCTCCACGAAGCTGAAAAATTGGAAGGTTCAGTCCGAAATACCGGTACTCACGCGTCGGCAATCATCATTGCGCCGAGCGACCTCACCGATTGGTTGCCCATTTCTACAGCTAAAGATTCAGATCTTCTGGTGACGCAATTTGGCGGCAATGTCATTGAAACTGCCGGGGCTTTGAAGATGGACTTTTTGGGCCTTAAAACCCTGACCATTCTTAAAGACGCACTCGCCTTAATCAAGCGCAACCACAAAGTGGACATTGATTTGGATAGCTTGCCATTGGACGATGAATTGACCTATCAGCTCTACCAACGCGGTGATACGAACGGTACTTTCCAGTTTGAATCGGCAGGGATGCAGAAATACCTCCGCGACCTGAAGCCAACCGTTTTTGAAGATTTGGTGGCAATGAATGCCTTGTATCGCCCAGGCCCGATGGCTTATATCCCGCAGTTTATTAAGCGGAAACATGGCGATGAAGCTATTGCCTACGACGTCCCGGAAATGGAAGAATACCTCGCCGAAACTTATGGCGTGACTGTATATCAAGAACAGGTGATGTTGCTGTCGCAAAAGTTGGGTGGCTTCTCGAAGGGACAAGCGGACATCCTGCGGAAGGCAATGGGCAAGAAGCAGAAAGCCGTGCTGGACAAGATGAAGGGAGAGTTCATTGTCGGCGCAATCGCCAAAGGTCATCCCGAAAAAGTGCTGGAGAAAATCTGGACAGATTGGGAAGCTTTCGCGCAATATGCCTTCAATAAATCACACTCGGTTTGCTATGCAATGGTGGCCTATCAAACTGCTTGGCTCAAGGCGCATTATCCTGCGGAATACATGGCTGCGGTGCTTAATAATCAGGCTAATATCGAGAAGATAAAATTCCACATGGAGGAATGCCAGCGGATGGGTTTGGCAGTATTAGGGCCGGATGTAAATGAGAGTTTGAAAGGCTTTTCGGTGAATAAGGAAAGCGTAGTTCGTTTTGGGATGAATGCCATTAAAGGCATGGGCGAAGCGGCGGCAGAAAACATCATTGAAGAGCGCGAAACCAATGGTGCATTCAAATCGGTTTTTGATTTTGCCTGTCGGATTAATCAGCGTTCGGTCAACAAGAAATCTTTAGAAGCTTTGGTGTATGCTGGAGCCTTGGACAGCTTTAAAAATTTGCATCGAGCGCAGTATTTCTATGTTGCTCCTTCAGAGCCTATCACAGGCCTGGAGCGGCTTACCCGCTTTGGGACGCAGTTTCAGGCAGCCTCTACAATGAGTACCAACAGTCTTTTTGGCGATGTGGCTTTGCCGGATATTAAGCCGCCAGAAATGCCCAATTGCGAGCCTTGGACGCTTACAGATTTACTGGAAAAAGAAAAAGAAGTTGTAGGCATTTATCTTTCTGCGCATCCGCTAGATGGCTTTAAATGGGAGATGGAAAACTATGGTTTCTTGCCCATCAATGAAGTGGAAACGCAGAAGGGAAAGCAGGTTCGTATTGCAGGATTTGTGAGCGATGCAACCCATGCTGTTACTAAAAAAGGAAGCAAGTTTGGCAAGTTCATGCTCAACGATTATTCAGGCAACATGGAGATTTTGCTTTGGGAAGGCAACTATGTGAACTGGGGGAAATTTTTGGATAATGGACAAAAGCTGGTGGTGCAAGGTGTTTATCAGGAGCATAAGTACAAACAGGGCGTAATGGAGTTTCAGATTCAAAGCATCAACCTACTTTCCGGCGTGCGCAAGGCCATGACGAAACGCGTGAACATTGGCATACCGTCGGACATAGTGGACGAAGATTTTGTCGCATTTTTCACTAAAAATTTGAAAGAAAATCCCGGTACGACGGAGCTTTGTTTCCACATAAACGATGAAAAATTGGGCGCTTTAAAGTTGCGCACGAATGGCACCAAATTCAGTCCTGACGATGCTTTTGTGCAATTTTTAAATGAGCATGAAGAAATCCGCTATGGCATTGAATTAATGTAGCGCATAACTTGGAATGGACTATGCCTTCCGCCTATCCAGCCATTGTGGCTTCGCCGACTGACACACTTACCTTTGGAACAATCTTTGAAAACATAATTATCAACCAATAAAACAATAAAACATGGCAGCAGTATTCACCGATGCAAATTTCGAAACAGAAGTAATGAAGTCTGAAAAGCTCACTGTGGTGGACTTTTGGGCTCCTTGGTGTGGCCCTTGCATCGCGCTCGGCCCCACAATTGACGCACTTGCGACAGATTATGCAGGACAGATAAACGTCGGAAAAGTAAACGTGGATGAGAATTCAAACCTTAGCGTAGAATATGGCATCACGTCTATCCCTTGCGTACTTTTCATTAAAGACGGGAAAGTAGTCGACAAGCAAGTTGGTGCGGCACCAAAATCAGTATTTGAGAAGAAAGTGAAGGCACATTTGTAGGCCGAATTTTCGTTGAATGAAAGGCTCGTTGTGTTGAAGCAACGGGCTTTTTTAGTATTGCAAACAATCCGCTTCAGAGTTAGAAATTGTATCTTCGCAACATGGTCGGCCAACTCAACTATTCATCAAGTATTTTAGATTCTTTGGGAGTTTCTAATCTTGAAGAACTAGTTGATTTACACAGTTCCTACCTTTTGACAGAACCTGTCTTATCGACTGATTGGAACAGCAAGGAAGATGAACACTGGGATGATTACTAAAGTATGAAACACAGGTAGGTTCAATTCCCGCGGTGGGCTTTTTTAATTTTGAATTTTGAATTTTGGCTTCCCAAAACCCCTGCAACATGCTTCCCAATCGCCGCCCAATTGTACCGTTGAAAAAAAGCATCAGGAATAGTCGGCATGGCATCTTTTGCCTTTAAAATTTCAGCCACAAAACCATCCCAATCACCGTCAGGCGTAATGACCAAGTTTTCCCCACAAACACTCGGTAAAATTCCCGCTGCTCCCTGCACCGTACTCAATACAATTTTGTTGTAAGCCAAAGCCTCTATCGCTTTCGTCTTGATGCCGCCGCCCGAACTCAAAGGATTGAGCATGATGTCGCAAGCCTTGATAAACGCGTCCAGATTTTCTACAAAACCTAAGTAAGTAATTTTTGGGTCGCTTGCAGCAATGGCATCCTTCAAATCCTGTGGCAAACCTTTCCCCGCAATCAATATTTCACAAGGAAAATTCACAGCCATTAACCTAGGCGCAATCTCCTTAATGATGTTTCCAACGGCCTCCGCATTGGGGGCATAATGTTGCGCCCCGACAAAGTAAAGCCAGGGAATTTCCTTGTCTAAACCAAGTTCTGCCGCCAGTTTTTCTTTTGCCTCCAAATGCCCGCCGGGCGCAGTTTTCAAAGAAGTTCCGTACGGAGCAAGATGGCAATTCTCTGCTTGTAACTGATAGGCTTGCAATGCAAATTCACAATCTTCCGGCGTGATGAAAAGAATACCATCTGCCCTGCGCATCGCATATTCCTCAAAGGCACGAACAAGGCGCCACCAGGGTTTTCCAAGTTGCCGAAAACGCTCGGCTTCTATGTTCTGACTGCGCAACAACCAAGGAATTTTCAAAGCCCTAGAAACCGCTATCGCCAAAGGCGCCATGTAGGGATGCTCGCAAATAATGTGGGTCACATCATACTGCCGCGCCAAGGCCAATATTTTCTGAAAACCAAAGCGCGGAACATACCGCTTCCGAGATTCTGGAAACACGCGGTGCATCAGGAAACTATACTTCGATTCCGAGGCATTTTCCTCCGTTCCTACCACATGATTTTCGCAAAGTTTACCCAATGCATCTGCCAATAAAACAATGCTCAATTGTCCGCCGGAAACAGGCGGCAGCACTTTATAGGGCGCAATCGTCAGCACTCGACAAGCAGCAGGATTCATGGGCTAAAAATAGGGATTCACTTCGCAGGCTTCAAGCTTTAAATTTGCCAACAATTTTCTGTAAACGTTTGGGCAGCCGTAAGGGTATGTCTCTACAATTTTCTACGAACATTTGGGCAGCCGCAAGGGCGTACCCCTATCATTATTAACGAACCTTTGGTCAGCCGCAAGGTCATGCCCCTACAATTTTTTGACTTTTACCTTTTGACTTTTACCTTATTCATGAAACCTTCCATCCCCCAAGGCACCCGCGATTTCTCTCCTTGCGAACTCCGCAAACGCTATTTTATCCTCAATACCCTGCGCGATATTTTTGAACTCTACGGTTTTCAACCCCTGGAAACTCCCGCCATGGAACAGCTCACAACCCTCATGGGCAAGTATGGCGAGGAAGGCGACCGACTCATCTTTAAAGTCCTGAATAATGGCCTGCACGAGAGCAAGAAAAAAGAAGAATTGACTGCCGAATGGACAAAGATTTTAGACCGTCCTATTAGCTCCGCAACCATTACCGAACGGGCTTTGCGCTACGACCTCACCATTCCCTTTGCGCGCTATGTTGCCATGCACCAAAACGATATTGCCTTTCCTTTCCGGCGCTACCAAATGCAACCCGTGTGGCGCGCAGACCGCCCGCAGAAAGG
>JBDTKK010000198.1:0-5098 GCA_039935335.1 Chitinophagaceae bacterium | reverse complement strand
TGAAACGCCTGTAGTTTTTTTTTATCGTAGAAAGCGCTGAATTTGCTTGAGGTGATTTTGAAGGAGCTTTTTGAGTTTTGAAGGATTTCCATCCAGAAAGTTTTGTGAAGTAGCATAATCTACTTAGATTTGGTTAGGATTTTTGAGTTCACATTTTCGAAATAACACAGGGATAATTATCCGAGTAAACGACCATCTTTTTCCATGAAAATCACCACAACACTTACGCTTCTATTCGCCGCTACAATCGCGCTCCTAGCGGGTTGCAGCAAATGTGATACGCGGCAAAACACTCCGACTTGCATTAATGCAGAGATTAGTAAAATGCAAGCAGAACCGGTGCGAAACCCCGCCGGGAGCGTGTGGCAATACAGCTATAATGGGCAAATCGTCTATTATATTCCGGCAACTTGTTGCGACATTCCCAGCCAATTATTTGACGGCAACTGCAACCAGATTTGCAGTCCAGACGGCGGCATAACTGGCGGGGGAGATGGGAAGTGCGCGGACTTTTTTAGGACTAGAACGGGGGAGAAGTTGGTGTGGCAGGATGGGAGGTAGGAGTATTTTATTCTTATTTAGCTTTTAAGTATAGTCGCTTCCTTTCTTGGAAAGGATTGAATTCTAGCCAATTAAGAGGTAATCGATTTTCTTTTGGTTTGTATTATTCCTCCATTCGCCTTAAGTTCCAGCCAAAGTTGTTGCCTTCGGCTACATTTTCCGTTATGTCGAAATCTTTCAATCACAGCACAAGGCTACAAAATCTTTCGTATGCCTTCCAATCAAAACCCTATTTATTTGCGAAAACAACCTTCAGATAAGTTCTAGAAGTTTTTGAAAGTGCTTCGGCTTCATCCATATTTTGGTTAGCTCTATTTCCTCCGCCACCACGGCTCATGCCTCCGCCTCTCATGCCTCCGCCTCTCATACCTCCGCCGCCACCCATTCCGCCACCGTGCATGCCGCCACCACCACCCATTCCTCCGCCCCTGCCCCCGGTGCCGCTACCTTTGCCGCCACCACCATAGGTTTTGCCACCGGATTTAAGGGCTGCGATTTCAAAACAAATGTTGACGGGTTTTCTGATATCAGAAGGAGAGAGATGGTGCCCCCAAGAAGTGAAGGGAATTTTAGCTTCCCACACCAATTCATTATAATCATTGATGCCCAATTTCACTTGTATGCCGCATTGTTTGGCATCCTCATTTGTCGCGTAATGCCCGTCACAATTTCCAAAACCAGAAACATCGAATTGTTCTGCGCCCAGCATCATTTGTTTTCGCCTCCCACCTTCATCTCTGTGTTGCGTGGGGTCAGTTTCATAGATGCCGGAGTTTTTTATTTTCTCCTCCTCCGTTTTTGCTGGCGCGTTGCCCGGCATCGGACTTTGAATGCTCATGTATTCGTCTTTACCACCACTGGTATCGATGAAGACTTTCATGCCACCTTTCAAAATCTTCATCATTATTTTCCTGTCTGAAGCCTTGATTGTCAAGTACAAGTTGCTCGAGTCATTGGAAGAAGCATAGGAAATCAAAGCCTTGCTATCGTAAAACGGATAAGGGCTTGGCCAATCCAAATCATCACCGTCCACTACAATTTGTGTTTTGGCAAAGGGTTCTGGTTTTATTCTGACGGTCTTTTTGGTGCTGGCGCAAGAGCTGAGTAGCGCAACGGAAAATACAGCTAAGGAAGCTGCAAGAATGGAGGTCAATTTCATGGAAATAATTCAAAATCACCTTTGTGCGGAACGTTGGAGCTTAGAGCCGTTTTGTGGATGATTGAAGTCCGGTTTTATTTTAAGAGGAAATAGGACTGGGGAAATGGAGCAGGGTTTAATGGGTTGCTTTTTGGAAGAAAGGATTTTGGTAACACTCCGCCGGAATTTAGCCGAAGGCAATGCAGCATGATTGCCCGGACTAATCCCCCGTCTTCCCCGCCGCCTTCGCCCCCTCCTCCAGCACATAATCATTATACCGCGCCTCATCCGTAGTATCCTCAAAAAGGCTCTTGCCAATAGATGCCAAGTCTGTCATTTTTTTCCAAAGCACATTGCCCAATTTTATCCTCAATATCGATTCCATTTCTCGCTGCGCCATCGCTTGGCCAAGCTCATCCAAGGCATTGTCGAAGCTGAGGTTCAGCGCGGATAAGGCATTGATTTTCTCAACGGTAAGGCCCTGTGGTTCGAGGTCAGAAATCAAAAAATTAGCCACCCAAACTACACGCTTCGTAGCTCGGTAGAGGTCATTATCCTTGAGGCGGCTCAGCTTTTCGAAGCCAAAAGTGTGGTACAAGCCCTGCCCTTGGTAAGCGATATCCGCCATACTCCGAATGCGTCGGGTGGCTACCTCCAGCTTGCGACGAACGGCCTCTTTTGTCTCGGATTTATAGCTCACCATTCCCAGAAATTCCACATCGGTAGTGGTATCGTCAAAGGCATCGCGGGCATTTTTCAAGATGCTGAGGCGGGCGGCATCAACCATTCGTGTGGTAAACTTGTCGGCATCTCGAGCAATGGAAATGGCGAGGAGGTCGGCACGCTGCTATGTTGTGATATTGGCTAAATTTCGTTGTATGA
Organism: Chitinophagaceae bacterium; assembly: GCA_039935335.1. Classification (GTDB taxonomy): domain Bacteria; phylum Bacteroidota; class Bacteroidia; order Chitinophagales; family Chitinophagaceae; genus UBA1952. The sequence goes on along the minus strand of JBDTKK010000198.1, from coordinate 2,517 downwards.
TTGATTAAGTTTAGGATTTTCAAAAATCGAGTCAAAGGCCGAAAATATATTCTTTGCAATGGCTTTCAACTTTCCAGTTTGGCAATTTATTAATACTGTCCTTCGTTTCCTCATCGAAAGTAAAATTTAGCCAACGCGTTTTTAATAGTTTGGCCTTAGGCATCGACACTTTTTCCCAACAATTTCTAGCATGTTTTAGGAAAAATAGACTATCCTTATAATTCCGGTCAGCGATCAAAAGGTCAGATATCCAAAAACAAGCATATCCGATATTTATAATGGTATTACTTTCATTGTCTTGAAAGAGAACCTTTAAAGATTTGATGTAACAGATTAGCGCATTTTCGGTTTGTTCAAGATATTCTAGGCATTTTCCAACATTTCCATAAAAATGACCTGATAAATCTGGATTAATGTAATTTTCTTTAAGTACCACTTCTAATTCTTCATTTTTAAGGAAGTGTTCTAACGCCTTTTTTACATTCTTTCCTTTCTTTGAGTCTCTTAAAGCTAACGCATAATTATGCTTTAAGCTATAATTGTCAGCCATGTTAGATTCCGATAATAGATATACTCCCTCTTCCGCAACACTAATTGCATCTTCATAAAGTTCTTGATTCCAAAGTAGATAGCAACGTTGACTGCTATATAGTATGTATTTATGGCTTTTACCAGGAATTAAATTCTTAAACTTCTCCAAGTAGTCAAATGCCATGTCATACTTACCCATTTGAATTTGGCAGGTCGTAAGACTTGTATATTGAGAGTCAAAATACGCGTATTCGTCTGACAATGCTTTCTCCCAATCCATTTTATTGAATAGTAATTCAGCAACCCTTACATATTCTTCTGGATACCCAGCACTCAAAATTGCATTGCTAACTTCTTCAAGGGCTACTAATGCATTTTGAAAGTCATTGTTATTTATTTGTAACTCAACTTTTAATGTCCAGTTCTGGAGTTCTTTTAATGATAGGTTTGAGTTTAGTTTCGGCTTCAATATATAAATGAAAGTATCGTAGTATTTAACTAATAGAGTTATGAATTTAGTCCTCTCGTTATTCGGATATTTCGCTAGAATAAATTCTTTTACCAAAGGGTGCAATTCGATTTCTTTTTCCGTGAGAGTTTCAATTAGGTTTAGGTTTTTTAGTACACGGAGGCTTTTTGTAAATTGGTTTGTATTCAATTCAGAGGAAAGTATCGTTCTTAGATTATCTTCTTTTTCTGGCTTAACCGTTTCTGCCAAACCTCTTAATAAGTTTTTCTGTTTGTCATTCAAGGACTTCCATACTTCATTTAATATTTTTTCAGATAAAATAGCTGAAAAGTCATCCTCGCCGAAAGAGGATTTATTTTCAATTGATTGAATAAAAGAATTGGCCGTTTCGAAACCACGAAGCGTTTGTCCAGCTATTAGGTTCAGCCACAGCGGATGTCCTTTTGTAAGTTTATGGGATCTGGAGCATATTTCCTTCAATTTAGCTTTAGTTACTGGAATGCAATATTTTTCAAATAGTTCTTGCGCCTCTTGAAAAGACAATCCAGAGAGTGATATTTGATAGAAATTAACGCTTGCTTCTCTTATGAATGGACGACATGTGAAAATGAACTTTGAGTAATGTTCACGGATTAGAGTTTGTTCAAAAAAATACTTTATATTTCCCACTGGTTTAAAATCAACAAGGTCTATATAGCTATCTATGTTGTCAAACACAAAGATAATTTGCCTTTTTCCCAACTGATGAAAAAACAAATCAACCAGTTCTTTGTTGCTGAAATTGCCGGCGTTTTTGGAATCGAATGATGGGTGGAGTCGTTTAATTAGTGATAGAATTTTGGTTTGAAATCTATTACCCTCTTCTTTAAAATCTCGCCAATCAGCAAATTCATAGGTTTTAGAGTCAAAAAAGTTGTTTAAATATTGCGATGCTAAAGCCGACTTTCCCTGTCCGCCTATCCCTGTTATAAAGATGGTTTTGAATGCTTCATTAGCGATGTTTGATACCTCTTTTTGCCGTCCTACCCAAAACTTATTTCTAGGTGCAGAATCTAAATCAGCGCTTTCAGCTATTTCAATAATAGAATTGAATGCTTCATCAGATAAGTCTCTCTTAATTTCATCAGATTTGGTAGTCGACTTTGTTTTTAATTCAATGAGCGCGTTAAGAGTTTCTTCTAAACTACTATCCGACTCAATCAGAATGGGTGTTATTCTTGCGGGCCATACTTTACTTTTATCTGTTGTAATAATGAAATGCTCTCGCGAAAAACCAGAATATAAATTATTTATATATTCGAAGACATATTCGATGTAGGGGTCACTCATACTAAATCCAAGAAAAAGAATGGATTTATCAGAGATGATTTTCTTAAACTCAAATACGGATGAGTTTTCCCTTGTTGAATAAAGATCTTCATACTGTTCCGGGAAAAATATACATTTGTCAGGTTCATTAATATCGCCATGTATTTTGAAGATATATCTTTCGAATTCGGATAGTTTTGCTACCTTGA